>NZ_JBXWRZ010000055.1:0-20280 GCF_059613165.1 Ruegeria sp. BHSB172 | reverse complement strand
CAGCCGTGTACCCTTGGCCAGCGAGTCGGGATCGACATCCAGACCCATTGCCGATTTCACGGCGGCATTCACCGCATCCGCGTCGATTGCGCCACCCACCGGAGCGGCGCGGCGCAACCCGGCGGGGCGCGTCAGCGGGCGCAGAGACCGCCGCACACCGGGCAAGGCGGCAAGCTCCGGGTCGGGCAATTGTGCGGCCAGATCGGCCGGGTCGATGGCGGGTTCGTCCTCGGGCATGGTCAGCGCGGCCAGTTGCACACCCGGTTCCAGCTCGGCAGAGGCCGCGACATCACCCGACAATTCCGAAACCAGCGTCTCCACCGCGTCCTGCCGCAACTCGGCGGCCTCCTGATTTGTTATTGTCTCTTCAACCTTCAGAACCGCCGGGGTCGGTTTCAACGTGCCCATCGGCGCGTCCTCGTCGCTCAGCGAGACCGGGCGCGGGGCAAGGATCAGCCGGTCGGCCGGCGGCGCGGCCGTGCCGGCCGCCGCCACGGCGTTCACCGCCAGACCTTGATGATCGGCCGGCGTTCCACCGGGGTTTTCGGGCTGCACGCGCATCGGACCTTCGACCGCACGCACCACCGGCACGCCGGACACGTCCCGCATCACCAGCTTGTAGCCCCAGACTGTCACCCCGGCCACCAGCGCCAGGGACGCCGCGGCGCCAAGAATATTCACGATGCGGCCAAAGCCCGGGACACCGGCCGATGCCCCGTCGAAATCCGGCATGTCGCCGGGGTGCTCGTACCCGTCTTCAGCGGTGAATTGATTCGAGTAATGCATATGCTCGGGGCCTGTCTGCCCCGAGAAATCGTAACGTGCCATATCCGCCTCACTGCCCGAAATGCGCCTGAAATCGCGGCGCGCGGGTCATTTCTTGCCTACCTCGTACCGGCGGTTCGGGCGGTGTTGGTTACCGCATCTCCTGCGCCGGCGTGACCCCAAGAATACCCAAGCCCGCTGAAATCACAACAGAAACGGCCCGGGCCAGTGCTATTTTTGACTGGCTTGTGGCCACATCACCATCCTGCAGGAACCGCAGCGTGGGCTCGTCGTTGCCACGGTTCCACAAGGCGTGGAAATCCCCTGCAAGTTCATACAGATAGAAGGCGATGCGGTGCGGCTCGTTGGTGCGGGCCGCGATCTCGACCAGGCGTGGCCATTCGGCCAGCTTCTTGGCCACGGTCAGTTCGGCCGGGTGATCCAGCGCCGCCAGGTCTGCCCCGCGCAGGGTTTCGTCGGTGGCGTCGATGCCCGCCTCGGCGGCGCGGCGCAGCACGCTCATCACCCGGGCATGGGCATATTGAACATAGAACACAGGGTTCTCGCGGCTCTGTTCCAGCACCTTGTCGAAATCGAAATCCAGCGGCGCGTCGTTCTTGCGGGTCAGCATCACGAAGCGCGTCACGTCGGGGCCGACCTGATCGACCACGTCGCGCAGGGTGACGAAGTTGCCGGCCCGTTTCGACATCTTGAACGGTTCGCCGTTCTTCCACAGCTTGACCAGCTGGGTCAGCTTGATGTCCAGCGGCACCTTGCCGTCCGACAATGCTGAAACGGCGGCCTTCATTCGCTTGACATAGCCGCCATGGTCCGCCCCGAACACGTCGATCAGCGCGTCGAACCCGCGGGTCACCTTGTCATAGTGATAGGCGATGTCGGGGGCGAAATAGGTCCAGCTGCCGTCGGATTTCTTGACCGGGCGATCCACGTCATCGCCATGCGCGGTCGAGCGGAACAGGGTCTGCTCACGCGGCTCCCAGTCCTCGGGTTTCTTGCCCTTGGGCGGCTCGAGCACGCCCTCATAGATCAGGCCCTTTTCGTTCAGCGCCTCCAGCGCGGCCTCGATCTTGCCGGTGCCATAGAGCGATTTTTCCGAGAAGAACACGTCCATCTCGACGCCCAGCGCCTTCAGATCGGCGCGGATCAGATCCATCATCGCATCGGTGGCGAATTCACGCACCTCGGCCAGCCACTCGCTTTCGGGCTTGTCCAACAGGCTGTCACCATATTTCTCCTTCAGCGCCTCGCCGATCGGGATCAGATAGTCGCCGGGATACAGGCCCTCGGCGATTTCCGGGCTCAGGCCGTTGGCCTCGCGGTACCGCTCGAACGCAGACCGGGCCAGAACATCGACCTGCGCGCCGCCATCGTTGATGTAATATTCGCGGGTCACGTCATGGCCGGAATACGCCAACAGGCTGGCCAGCGCGTCGCCGAACACCGCGCCGCGGGTATGACCCACATGCAGCGGCCCGGTGGGGTTGGCCGAGACGTATTCGACGTTCACCTTCAGCCCCTGCCCCATGGTCGAGCGGCCATAGTCGGTGCCCTTTTCCAGCACCGCGCCCAGAACGCCCTGCCAGACCGACGGCGCCAGACGCAGGTTCAGAAAGCCGGGGCCGGCGACCTCGGCGCTGGTGATCCGCTCATCCTCGGCCAGCTTCGCGGCCAGCGTCTCGGCGATGTCGCGGGGCTTCATCTTCGCCGGTTTCGCCAGCACCATCGCCGCGTTCGTGGCCATGTCGCCATGCGCCGCGTCGCGCGGCGGCTCGACCGCCACGTTGTCAAAGCTCAGCCCCTCGGGCAGAGCGCCTTCGATTTGCATCTGGGTCAACGCGTCCAGAACAAGGTCGCGGATATCAGAGAACAGGTTCATTTCGGATGTCCTTTTGCTTGCCCGGCGGTTTATCACGCAAGGCGGCAAGGTCAATGCGGGCGTTGGCCAAGGACGCGGGCGCCTAACGCTCCAGCGGTGTTTTCCCAGTCAGGCGTGCGTGATCCTGCAGCGCGAACCGGTCGGTCATCCCCGAGATATAGTCCGACACGATCCGGGCCAGTTCGGTTTCGTCCGCTGCGGCCTCGATATCGTCATGCCAGTGCCGGGGCATCTGCCGGGGATCGTTCAAGTAGATCGGGAACAGCTCCTCGACCACGCGACTGACCCGGGCGCGCACCTCCATGACGCTGGGCGCACGATACATGCGGGTGAACAGAAAAGCCCGTATCTCGCGCAACTGCGCCCATAGACCCTCCGAGAACCGGATGACCGGATGGCCCAGGTGGCGGATATCCTCGACCGATTGCGCCCCTGAAGCGGCCAGAATGGCGCGGGACGTGTCGATGACATCGGACACCATCACGCCGAACACGCGCCGCAAGGCCTCGTGCCGCCGGCGATAGGGATCAAGGCCGGGGTACTTGCGATCCACATCCGCGTAGCATTCACCGATGATGGGCAATTGCGTGATCTCGTCGTCGGTGAACAGCCCGGCGCGCAATCCGTCCAACAGGTCGTGGTTGTTATAGGCGATGTCATCGGACAACGCCGCCACCTGCGCCTCGGCGCTGGCATGGGTGTGCAGTTCCAGATCGAAGGCGTCATTGCATTCGGCCAGCGCCCAGGGCAGATCGCCGGTGACCGGACCATTGTGCTTGGCGATCCCCTCAAGGCATTCCCATGTCAGGTTGCAACCGTCGAATTCGGCATAGTGGCGTTCGAGCCTCGTCACGATCCGGATGGCCTGGGCGTTATGATCGAACCCGCCGTAAGGTGCCATCAGCGCGTGCAGCGCGTCCTCGCCGGTATGCCCAAACGGAGTGTGACCCAGATCATGCGCCAGCGCGACGGCCTCGGTCAGTTCTTGGTTCAGGCCCAAAGCGCCCGCGATTGTGCGGGCGACCTGCGCCACCTCGATGGAATGAGTCAGCCGGGTGCGGTAGTTGTCGCCCTCGTGCTCAACAAAGACCTGCGTCTTGTGCTTGAGCCGCCGAAAGGCGCTGGCGTGAATGATCCGGTCCCTGTCCCGCTGAAAGCAGGACCGAAAGCTGCTCTCCTCCTCTGGCACCAACCGCCCCCGTGCGCGGCTGGGGTCCGAGGCAAAACCTGCTCGCTCCAATCGTCTTGTCCTTGTCGCCCGTCGTCGGGTTTTCTATATTGTACGATGGTCAAGAAAGAAACCTTTGGAGTCCGGCATGAATCTGCCCCCCACGGTCACGGAACGCGCGTTTGAGCGGTTGGCTGAAATCGGCGCGGCCGACAATGGCAAGGCGCTGCGCATCGCTGTGGAAGGCGGTGGCTGCTCCGGCTTCCAATACGAAATCGCGCTGGACGAGCCCAAAGAGGACGACCTGGTGCTTGAGGGCAAAGGTCAGAAGGTCGTCGTGGACGCAATTTCCCTGCCCTTCCTTGAAAACGCCACCATCGACTTCACCGAAGAGTTGATCGGCGCGCGTTTCGTTATCGACAACCCCAACGCCACCTCATCCTGCGGCTGCGGCACGTCTTTTTCGATGTAGTGCATCGCGGGGGCTTTGCCCCACACCCCCAGGATATTTTTAGCCAGATGAAGGCGGAGGTCGGTCCTCCGATCCCAAAGCCGGAGGGCTTCACCTGGCGCGGTCATCGGCGTCCCCGCCTGTACCGCCCCTTCTTTCTCCGACAATCTGGTTAACACACCGTTACTTCATCTGGCCCCAAATATCCCGGAGCGCGAGGCAGAGCCTCGCATTCCCGGCTAACTGCTTGCCGTTGGGGTGGTTCTGCGCGATAGGTGGCCGTGGTTTAACCGGAGGGCTCGCATGAAAATTGCCTCGTTCAACATCAACGGCATCAAGGCCCGCGCCGACGCCCTGCTGCGCTGGCTGGACGACGCACAGCCCGACGTCGCCGTGTTGCAGGAAATAAAATCCGTCGACGAGAATTTTCCGCGAGAGATCTTCGAGGAGCGCGGCTACAACGTCGAAACCCACGGTCAAAAAAGCTTCAACGGGGTCGCGATCCTGTCAAAACTTCCGTTGGAGGATGTCACCCGCGGATTGCCAGGCGATGATGGCGACGATCAGGCTCGCTGGATCGAAGCGACCGTCGTGGGCAAGAAAGCTCTGCGGGTCTGCGGGTTGTACCTTCCTAACGGGAACCCCGCACCCGGGCCAAAGTTCGACTACAAATTGGCATGGATGGATCGGCTGCATCAACGTGCACTCGAATTGCTGAAGGCCGAGGAACCCGCCCTGATGGCAGGCGACTATAACGTCATTCCGCAGGCCGAAGACGCCAAGCGCCCGGATGCCTGGCGCGAGGACGCGTTGTTTCGTCCCGAAAGCCGCGCCGCCTTTCGAAAAATACTGAACCTCGGGTTCACGGACGCGTTCCGCGCCCGAACCCAAGGTCCCGGACACTATACGTTCTGGGACTATCAGGCCGGCGCCTGGAACCGGAATGACGGGATCCGTATCGACCATTTCCTGCTGACCCCGCAGGCCGCGGACCTGTTGCAGGATTGCCGGATCGACGCCGAGGTACGCGGGCACGAAAAGCCTTCGGATCACGTTCCGATCTGGGTCGATCTGGATTTTTGACCCGTCATGCCGTCGGATCGTAATCGTAGATCCAATCATATCGCCGCGTCAGCCTGCGACCGATCAGCGACAAAGCCATCTGCGCCGCGATACGCGTCGGACCTTTCAGGTGGAAGTTTCGTGCGTTACTTGCGGCGGCAGCGACCACCGCGCGGGCGCGGGGGCGGCGCCTGGCTTCATAGGCTGCGAGTGCGCGTTGGACACCTGACTGGTCATCGAATGCGCGCCTGAGGACCCACGCGTCCTCGAGCGCGAGGCATGCGCCCTGGGCCATGAACGGCAAAGACGGATGGGCCGCGTCACCTAACAGGGCCACGCGCCCGTTCTGCCATTTCTGTGCCACCGGACGCAGGAACAGCGCCCAGATGTTCACCTTGTCGATGCGGGCAAGGATTTCCCCCGTGACCCCGCCGAAATCGGCGAAGCGCGCATGCAGGTCGCCGACATCGCCTTCCAGCTTCCAGCCTTCCTCGGTCCAGTCCGAACGCTCCTCGATCGCGACGATGTTCATCTGCGATTGATCCCGCAGCGGATAGGTCACCACGTGACGGCCCGGCCCCATGGTCAAAGTGGCCATGGGGGTCGCCGTGCGGTCGGCCCAGGGAATTGTCGCGCGCCACGCGACCTGATGCGTGAACCGGGGCGCCTCGGTTCCATTCAGAACCGGGCGGACATGGCTGCGCCCACCGTCCGCCGCGATGACGCATTCGGCCCGGAGGCGTGTCCCGTCGCGCAACGAGATCTCGGCGTCGGAGGGGTGTTTGCGCACATGCGTGACCCGCGCGTTCAGACGCAGATCCACCCCTGTCCGCAAGGCCGCGTCGCGCAACAGGTCCAGCAGGTCTGCACGATGATAGTAATACGTCGCCCCGGCCGCAGGCGGCGGCACCCGGCTGATGACGCGCCCGCGCCGATAGTCGCGCAACACGGTTCCGTGCGAGATCTGCGCGGCCTCGGGCGGAGAGCCCGCCACACCCAGCGCGCGCAGCACCGCCATCCCGTTGGCACTGATCTGCAACCCGGCACCCACCTCGGCCAGCTCGGGCGCCTGTTCCAGCACAGTCACCTGTGCGCCGCGCTGTTGCAGCGCCACGGCGGCCGCAAGGCCACCGATCCCTCCGCCCACCACCACAAACTTCAAGCCGTCGATCTTCATGCAGCTGGCATAACGCAAAAACGCCGGAACCACAGGCCCCGGCGTTCGAATTCGTCAGAACGTTCCAGCGATCAATCGTCGCGGTGCACCTTCTCGCGACGCTCGTGCCGCTCTTGCGCCTCGAGCGTCATGGTCGCGATCGGACGGGCATCCAGCCGCTTGAGCGAAATCGGGTCGCCTGTGACCTCGCAATAGCCGTACTCGCCTTCGTCGATACGACGCAGCGCAGCATCGATCTTGGCCACCAGCTTGCGCTGACGGTCGCGGGTCCGCAATTCCAGCGCGCGGTCCGTCTCTTCGCTGGCGCGGTCGGCGACATCGGGAATGTTGCGGGTATTGCCCTGCAGCCCTTCGATGGTGTCGCGGCTGCCCGCCAAAAGTTCGTGTTTCCAATTCAGCAGCTTGCGACGGAAATACTCAAGCTGTCGTTCATTCATGAAAGGCTCATCTTCGGCCGGACGGTAGTCTTCCGGCAGAAAAACTTCCTGCTTCATATCTGCTCCCTTGGCATGGCCGGAAACGTCTTTTGCGGTTGTATCGCCTGACATTCGGCACCCCCTTCTGCGCAGCGTTTATCCCACGCGGCCAGGAATGTCACTATGCAAACGCCAGCCCGGCACGCCACTGATGAAATTGGTACAAGCATGAGACTTAACGTATGAAAACGACTTTTTTCGTGAAACGGATCCGGCCATTTTGCGGCAGGTTCAACGCCGGATCGAACCGGGTGATCCGAATCAACCAGGGGCGGTTCGATTGGCCGGGCCCAAACCGCGACGCTGCGACCCGGGTTGTAAAAGATCACCCCTGCCGGTAACCCGGTGCCCGAGTTCTTTGCCGGCGCGCTGCGCGACAATCATCACGAGGGCCACATGACCACACGTTTCGAAGGCACCGCAGACTATGTTGCCACCGACGATCTGACCATCGCGGTGAACGCCGCCGTGACGCTGGAACGACCGCTTCTGGTCAAGGGTGAGCCCGGAACTGGCAAGACCGAACTGGCCAAGCAGGTAGCCTCGGCGCTGGGACTGACGATGATCGAGTGGAACATCAAATCCACCACCCGCGCGCAGCAGGGCCTGTACGAATACGATGCCGTCAGTCGCCTACGCGACAGCCAGTTGGGCGACGAGCGCGTGAACGACGTCCGCAACTACATCAAGAAGGGCAAGCTGTGGCAGGCCTTCGAGGCCGAAGAAAAGGTCGTGCTGCTGATCGACGAGATCGACAAGGCCGATATCGAGTTCCCCAACGACCTGCTGCAGGAACTCGACAAGATGGAGTTTCATGTCTACGAGACCGGCGAAACCATCCGGGCCAAAAACCGCCCCATCGTGATCATCACCTCGAACAACGAAAAGGAACTGCCCGACGCCTTCTTGCGCCGCTGTTTCTTCCACTATATCCGCTTCCCCGACGAGGCCACGATGCGCCGCATCGTCGAGGTGCACCACCCGGGCATCAAAGAAGCGCTGCTGACCACCGCACTGACCCAGTTCTACGAAATCCGCGAGACGCAGGGGCTGAAGAAAAAGCCCTCGACCTCCGAGGTGCTGGACTGGCTCAAGCTTTTGCTGGCCGAGGATCTGGACGCCGAGGACCTGAAGCGCGACGGGGTCAATGCCCTGCCCAAGCTGCACGGCGCCCTGCTGAAGAACGAACAGGACGTGCACCTGTTCGAACGGCTGGCCTTCATGGCGCGCGCCAAGCGCTGAAGCGCGCCGGTCGTTGACCATTCCGTGATCGCGGCTTGCCTTGGGGCGCACCTGATGCCAGCATCGGCGCGCGCCCTTCCGCGGCCACCAATCGAGCAACCAGACCGCAAAGGCCACCAATGTGACCCAGCCGTGCATTCGCCCTCTGACCGCCCAGGACCGGCCGGAATGGACCGCTCTGTGGCGCGCCTATCTGGCCTTCTACGAAACCGAGCTGCCGCAAGCGGTCTATGACAGCACTTTCTCGCGCCTGCTGAGTGATGACCCCCGTGACTTTTCCTGCCTTGTGGCCGAGCGCGACGGGCAGTTGGTGGGGCTGACCCATTTCCTGTTTCATCGCCACGCCTGGAAGACCGAGGATGTCTGCTACCTGCAGGACCTTTACGCCGATCCGCAGGTGCGCGGCACCGGCGTCGGACGCGCCCTGATCGAGGCCGTCTATGCCGAGGCCGATCGCCGGGGCGCGCCCTCGGTCTATTGGTTGACGCAAGAGTTCAACCACGCTGCGCGCCGGTTGTATGACAGGGTCGGGCAACTGACCCCGTTCATCAAATATCAGCGTCCATGACAAGGCTGGCGGCCTTCGTTCTGGCTTTGATGCTGGCTGGCTGCAGTACGATCGAAACGATCGAACTGCCCGCTGAGGTCAAATCGACCGAAAGCACCCTGCCCCCGGCCAGATCCTTCGGCGCGCCGCGCCCGGTTCCGCCCATGCGCGCGAACGCCAACATCGCCGCCGATTTTCTCGACCTGTTCTTCTTTCTGGAAAGCGGCACCCCGTTGCCCGTGTTCACCCGGTTCGAAACTCCGATCACGCTGCGCCTGACGGGCACGCCGGCCCCGACCATGCAGGCCGATCTGAGCCGGGTGCTGACGCGTTTGCGCACCGAGGCCGGGATCGACATCCGGCAGGTCCAGGACGGGCCGGCCAACATCACCATCCAGGCCGTCCCCCAGCGCCAGATCCAGCGCGTTCTGCCGCAGGCGGCCTGTTTCGTCGTACCCAACGCCCAAAGCCTAGAGGAATACCGCCGCGACAGGCGCAAACCCAAAAGCAGCTGGTCGGCCCTGCGCAGCCGCGAGCGGCTAGGCATTTTCGTTCCCAACGATGTCAGCCCCCAGGAAATCCGCGATTGCCTGAACGAAGAACTGGCGCAGGCGCTGGGTCCGTTGAACGACATGTACCGCCTGCCGGATTCGGTGTTCAACGACGACAATTTCCACACCACCCTGACCGGGTTCGACATGCTGATCCTTCGGGCCGCCTATGCGCCCGAGCTGCGCACCGGCATGACGCGGGATGAGGTCGCGCAAGTGATCCCCGGCGTGATCGCGCGCCTCAATCCGCGCGGCGCACGTCTGCCCGCCCAAGCGGTATCGGCCACGCCGCGCGCCTGGATCGACGCGGTGCAGATCGCGGTGGGCAACGGCGCGCCCTCGCCCCGGCGGCTGCGCGCGCTGGACCGGGCGATGCGGATCGGCCAGCAGCAAGGCTGGACCGACCACCGACGCGCCTATCCGCACTATCTCATGGGCCGGATGATCCAGTATGACAACCCCGAAGGCGCACAGCGCGAATATGCGATTGCCATGCAATTCCTGCGCAATACGCCCGGAACCGAAGTGCATCAGGCCCATGTCATCGCCCAGATTGCAGCCTATGCGCTCGGACGGGACCAGGGGCCGGACATGCTGCCGCAACTGGACACGGCCATAGAAACGGCGCGACGGGCCGAAAACGCCGCGTTGCTTGCAACCCTGCTGCTGCTGAAATCCGAAGCGCTGGATCAGGCCGCTCGCCCCGAGACGGCACGCACCGTCAGGCTGGACAGTCTGGGGTGGGCGCGCTACGCCTTCGGTTCGGAATTGGTGGTGCGCGCGCTGGTGCAGAACATCGCGCTGCGCAACCCGTGACACAGCAAACGGATGGCAAGCGAATGGGACTGGTTTGGGGCATGGCGATCGTAGGAGCGATTCTGGGCGCGCTGACGGCACGCAGGCGCAAGGGCAGCGGGGCCGACATCGCCCAATACGCCGCCGGATACGGCATCGCCTTCGCCCTTTTGGGGCTGGTGGCGTCGTTGATCCTGGTTCGGATGGTGGGCTGACCGGATGTTCATTCCCTTTTTCGAAAACCTCAGAAAAGCCGGCATCCCCGTCTCGTTGCGGGAATACCTGACCTTTCTGGAGGGGATGAAAAAGGGGCTGGCCACCTACGACATCGAGGCGTTCTACTACCTCGCCCGTGTCTCGATGGTGAAGGACGAGCGTAACATCGACAAGTTCGACCGCGCCTTCGCCGCCAGCTTCGAGGGGCTGTCCGAGATCACCATGGATCAGGTGCTTGAGGCTGTGGACATCCCGGCCGAGTGGCTGGCCAAGATGGCCGAGAAGCACCTGTCAGACGAGGAAAAGGCCGAGATCGAAGCGCTTGGCGGATTCGACAAGCTGATGGAGACGCTGCGCGAGCGGCTGAAAGATCAGCAAGGCCGCCATCAGGGCGGCAACAAGTGGATCGGCACCGCGGGCACGTCGCCCTTCGGGGCCTATGGCTACAACCCCGAAGGTGTGCGCATCGGTCAGAAGGAAAGCCGCCACCAGCGCGCGGTCAAGGTCTGGGACAAGCGCGAGTTCCGCAATCTGGACGACACGGTCGAGCTGGGCACCCGCAACATCAAGGTCGCGCTGAAACGCCTGCGCCGCTGGGCCCGCGAGGGCGCCGCCGAAGAGCTGGACCTCGACGGCACCATCCGCGCCACGGCCGAGCACGGATACCTGGACGTCAAGACCCGGCCCGAACGGCACAATGCGGTGAAAGTGCTGCTGTTCCTCGATGTGGGAGGCTCGATGGATCCGCATGTCAAGGTGGTCGAGGAATTGTTTTCGGCCGCGCGGGCCGAGTTCAAACACCTGGAATATTTCTATTTCCACAACTGCCTGTACGAAGGCGTCTGGCGCGACAATCGACGCCGGTGGGATGCGCAGACCCCCACGCATGAGGTGCTGCGGACGTATGGCCCCGACTACAAATGCATCTTCGTTGGTGACGCTTCGATGTCGCCCTACGAGATCGCCTATCCCGGCGGTGCCAACGAGCACTGGAACGCAGAGGCCGGTCAGGTCTGGCTGCAGCGCGCGCGCGAGCAGTGGACGTCGAACCTGTGGATCAATCCGGTGCCCGAGAAATACTGGGAGTACACCCATTCGATCGGCATGATCCGCGAGATCTTCGAAGACCGGATGGTGCCGATGACGCTGGCCGGGCTGGAGCGCGGAATGCGCGAGCTGACGCGGTAGCGACAGCCCGGCTTTGGTCCTATCCGGCGATTGCCTGAATTCCCAGGAACAGCAGCCCCGACAGCAGGGCCGCCGCAGGCACCGTGATCACCCAGGCCGCGATGATCGTCAGGAAGTGCGACCGGCGTACCAGCTTGCGGCGGCGGCGCTCTTCGGGGGCAAGCACCGGGCGTTCCGGCACGGCACCGCGCGCCTTGATCAGGCGCCGCTCGGCGTCCCATTCCCGGAAGAACCCGACGCCAAATACCGCGCCAACGGCGATGTGGGTCGAACTGACCGGCAGGCCAAGCCAGCTGGCTACGATCACGGTGATCGCCGCCGACAGCGCCACGCAATAGGCCCGCATCGGGTTCAGCTTGGTGATCTGGCTGCCGACCACCCGGATCAGCTTGGGCCCGAACAGGAACAGGCCGAACGAGATACCAAAGGCGCCGATGATCATGACCCAGGGCGGAATGTTCACCGCATGGGTGAAATCACCCACCGCCGAGGCCTGAACGATCGCGGCCAGAGGCCCGACGGCGTTGGCCACGTCATTGGCCCCATGCGCAAAGCTGAGCAGCGCCGCCGAAATGATCAACGGAATACCGAACAGGATCTTGAGCGATTTGTTGCGGTTCTCCAGCCCCTCGGCCTGACGACGAATGACCGGAATCGTCACCAACCAGATCAGCACGCCACTGACCAGGCCGATCACCAGGGCCGTCTGCAGGTTGATCTTGAACAGATGTTTGAGGCCTTTCAGCGCAAGGTACGAGGCAAACGCCCCGGCCATGATGCCGACCAGAACCGGAACCCATTTGCGCGCTGCGGCGATCTTGTCGTCCTGATAGATGACCCGGGTTTTGATGAACCACAGGAAAGCAGCAGCAATGACACCGCCCAGAACCGGCGAGATGACCCAGCTTGCAGCGATCTGGCTCATCTTGCCCCAGCTGACGGCACCGAACCCCGCCGCTGCGATCCCTGCCCCCATGACGCCCCCCACGACCGAATGCGTGGTCGAGACCGGAGCGCCTATCCAGGTGGCAAGGTTGATCCAAAGCGCGGCAGACAGCAGCGCGGCCATCATGGCCCAAATGAAGACAGTTGCCGTTCCCATGCTTTCGGTATTGATGATGCCCTTGGCGATGGTCGAGACCACGTCTCCACCCGCGATCAGGGCGCCGGCGCTTTCGAAAATTGCAGCAATCGCGATGGCGCCGCCCATGGTCAGGGTGTTCGCGCCCACCGCCGGAGCCATATTGTTGGCCACATCGTTCGCCCCGATGTTCAGTGCCATGTAAGCGCCGAACATGGCCGCGATCACGACGATCATCGTGTTGCTGGCCTGTCCGAACAACAAAGCAGCCGTGATCCCGGCGATTACGATGAACACGAAGGCGATGCCCGACCCGACGACCGGCCGCCCGACTTGCGCCGCTGCGACCTCGAGGCGGGAAAACCGGCGCAGGTCACGATCCAGCGTTTCAAGGTGCCGGGCTTCTAAATCATTGTTGGCCATTTGTCCCTCTTGCATAGCGCGCGCTCGCACAGCGTGCGCTGTGCCCTAGAAGGCTTTTGCCTTCATTTCAACCTTTGAAATATGGAATTTGCGATCTGACATCGCGCGATTTCCGACTCATGAACTACCCCAAGTCGCCCATGTTGCCCGAAAGTGATGAGGAACGACTTGCCCCCGCATCCCGATCCGCCCATATCTGAGATATGTTGCGTCTGACCCCAATTCTGCTGGCGATCGCCTATGCCATTGTGATGTATCGGATTTCCGTCTGGCGCACCCATCGCGAGCTGGATGCGAAGTCGACCGAACTGGCCGATCCTGAATTGAAACGCATGACCGACCGCTTGGCCGCCGCCTTGGATGTGGCGCGCGTGCCGGTCTATATCTACGAAATCGACCCGGTGAACGGACTGGCCGCGCCGGACGGGCGCATCTTCATAACCCGTGGGTTCTATCGCAAGTTCCGTAACGGCGAGGTCTCGGCCGAGGAGATGGCCAGCGTCATCGCGCACGAGCTGGGGCATGTGGCGCTGGGCCATGCCCGGCGGCGGATGATCGATTTTTCCGGTCAGAACGCGATGCGGGCGGCGCTGATGATGCTTCTCAACCGGTTCATTCCCTTCATCGGCGCGTGGATCGCAAATGCGCTGACCGCGCTGCTGGCCTCGCGCCTGTCGCGGGCGGACGAGTATGAGGCGGACGAATACGCAGCCGCCTTGCTGACCAAGGCCGGAATCGGGATCGGGCCACAGAAATCCCTGTTTCACAAGCTTGAGGATCTGACACAGCAACGGGCGGGCGTGGTTCCGGCCTGGCTGATGAGCCACCCCAAAACGGACGAGCGGATTGCCGCGCTGGAGGCCCTTGAGCAACGTTGGGAGCGTGGCTGAGGGTCAGGATGCGAGAGGCCAGCCTCTCGCGCTCTCCGGGATATTTCGGGCCAGATGAAGCGGTCAGGCCGCCAGAGCCTTGCCGAGGCGCGGCAGCCGGGCCTTTTTCATCAATGCGCGCAGAGTCCATCTGTCGCCCGACAGGCGGTTGGCTTCGGTCAGAACCGATTGAGCCACCTGTTCGACGCCGATCGGATCATTCTGCCAGATTCCGTGAAGGAAGCTGTCGGGGTCGATGCGGGCAAGGCCCTCTTCGGCCAGGATATGTCTTGGAAAGTCCTTGGCATTGACGGTGATGATCGTGTCGGCCGAAGCGGCGACCGCGGTGGCCAGCACATGCGTGTCGGCCGGATCGGGAAGCCAGAGGCGCTGTTCGAGGCCGGGCGCGTCGGGGCGTTCGGCCTGCGGCCAATGTGCCTGCACCAACGCGATTTCGGCCCGGGCCTGTGCCTCGCCCTCGGGGCCAAGTTTGCGGGCGGCGCGGGCCCATTCCTCGAGGATGCGAGCCGACCAGAGCGGGGTGAAGTGGCCCCGCGCCGCCACGCCCAGCAGCATCTCGCGCATCACCGTCGGGTAGATGACGCAGGTGTCGAGAACCGCCTTCACAGCCGGTAGAACACGGATTTCAGATAGCCACTCTCGGCCAGTTGCGGCAGTTGTGGATGGTCGGGTCCGGCAAAGCCGGTGTGGATCATCTGCGCCTGACGCCCGGCCCGGCCTATACCGCGGGCGCAGGCCTCGCGGAAGCGGGTCAGGTCTGCTGCGTGCGAGCAGGAACACAGGCCCAGATACCCCCCCGGTTTGACAAGCGGTGCGGCCAGGCGGGCGATCCGCTCATAGGCCCGCAGCCCGGCATCCAGCGCCTGTTTCGACGGCGCAAAGGCTGGCGGATCGCAGATGACCACGTCGAACTGCGCACCGTCCTCGCCCAGTTGGGTCAGGACGTCAAAGGCATCGCCCTGTCGGGTTTCAAAGCGGTCGCCAAAGCCCGAGGCGACGGCGCCCTGCTCGGCCAGAGTCAGCGCGGCGGCCGAGCCATCGACCGACAGCGCGTGGTCGGCGCCACCGGCCAGCATGGCCAGGCCAAAACCGCCCACGTGGCTGAACACGTCCAGCACATGCGCACCGGGGCCCGCCAAGCGGGCGGCAAAGGCGTGGTTGGGGCGCTGGTCGTAAAACAGGCCGGTTTTCTGGCCCCCGGTCAGGTCGGCCATGTAGATCGCGCCATTCATCGGAACGGGCAGTGGTGCATCGGGCGCGGTGCCGCGCAGGGTCTGGTTCACGTCATCCAGACCTTCCAGCCCGCGGGTGCGGCCCGCGGCGTTCTTGAGCACGGTCGTCACCCCTGTCACCGCGACCAGCGCGTCGGTCAGAAGGTCCAGATGCGCCTCTGCCCACGCGGCATTGGGCTGGATCACGCAGGCGTCGCCGAACCGGTCAATGATGACACCGGGAAAACCGTCGGCCTCGGCATGGACCAGCCGGTAGAACGGCGCATCAAACAGGCGTTCGCGCAGGTCGAGCGCCCGGCGCAGGCGGGTTTCGAACCACCCGGCATCCAGCTGCGCCGACAGGTCGCGATCCAGCACCCGGCACATGATCTTGGAGTTCGGATTGACTGCCACCAGCGCGATCGGGGCGCGTTTGTCATCCTCAAGCACGGCCAGCGCACCGGGCGCGATCTTGCGGGTGCGCCGGTCGGAAACGATGTCATTGGCATAGACCCAGGGAAAGCCGTGGCGCAGACCGCGCGCGTTGGCTTTGGGTTTCAAACGGATTCTGGGGCGGTCGGGCGGGGTGGATTGCGTCATGGCGCCCTCATAGTCGCGATTGCGCGGGCAGGAAAGCCCCGATTGGGTCACCGTGGCCGGGCACGCCAACCGCCGCGCCGGCGCGGGGCCTGCGCGGTATCCAGCCCTTCGCGCAAGACCTGTGTCATGGGATGATCGGCATCGCGCGCGGCATAGAAAGCGTGCAACTCGGTCAGCGCCTGCTTCTGGTCGCGCCCGTCCGGCAGGCTGAGCGCCCAGTCCAGAAAGATGCTGCGGCATTCGGGCAAGGCGATGCCCTCGATGCGATAGGCCTCGCGGATCAGGCCCTTAGGGTCGTTGGGGTCGTCACTGCGCGGCATCGCGTCCCTCCTCGATCACCGCGCTTATGATGGCGGCGGCGGCAGCATAGTTTTCCTGCAATGCGGCCTGCAACTGTTCGACCTGCTCGAACCCGGTGGCCCGGCACAGAAAGGCCGTGCCCCCCTGCCCGATCTTGTCGGCCTCGATCACCTTGCCCGACAGCAGCCGCGCGGCGCATTGCACCTGCCAGAATAGGTCATAGGCCTCGCACAAGACCTGCGCCTGAACGACCTCAAGCAGCCCCGCAGCGACGGCGCCCTGCAGGCCCGAGGCCACATCGCGTTCCGCCGAGCCCGCCAGCAAGGCCCCGGCCTCGGCCATCAGTTCGATGTCCAGCAGGCGGCCGGGCCCATTCTTAACGTCCCAGATCCCGGCGGGAGATTTGGCTGCCGCCAAACGCGCACGCATTTCCGAGACTTCGCGCAGGACATGTCCCGCGTCCCGCGGGCGCGCGATGAAGTCGGAGCGGAAGGCCTCGATGTCGCGGGCCAGCCCGGGCTCGCCCGCGACCACGCGGGCGCGGGTCAGGGCCAGATGTTCCCACACCCAGGCTTCCTTCTGCTGGTAATGGGTGAAGCTGGCCCAGCTTGTCGCCACCGGCCCCTGATTTCCCGAGGGGCGCAGGCGCATGTCGACTTCGTACAGACGTCCCTGCGACATGGGCGCGGACAGCGCGGTGATCAGCGCCTGGGTGAAACGCGCGTAGTAGGTGCGCGTGGCCAGGGACCGCGGGCCATCCGACATCTCCTCGCCCTGCGGGTCATAGATCACGATCATGTCCAGGTCGGATTGCGAGTTGATCCGGCCCGCCCCCAGCGACCCCATGCCCAGTACCGCCGCGCCCCTGCCCGGCGCCGGCCCGTGCTTTCGCGCGAACTGATGCTCGACACAAGGCAGGATCGCGGCGATCACGGCCTGGGCCAGCTCGGCATATTGCCGACCGGCCTCAAGCCCGTCGATCAGGCCGCGCAGGTGATGCACGCCGATGCGGAAATGCCATTCCTTGCACCAGCGTCGTGCCAGGTCCAGCTGGGTTTCATAGTCGGTCTCGGCGGACAGGGCCGCAGCCAGTTCCTGCCGGAGCGCGGCCTGACCGGGCCACTCGGCAAAGAAGCTGCCGCCGATCACCGCGTCGAACACCTGCGCATTGCGCGACAGGTGCGACGCAAGCGCGTGCGAGGTGCCGACGATATCGACCAGAAGGTCGGTCAGATGCGGGTTGGCTTCGAACAGGGAAAACAGCTGAACACCGGCGGGCAAGCCGGCCAGAAACCCATCCAGCGCCAGCAGCGCCTCGTCGGGGCGGGCGGTCTTGGCCAGCCGTGCCAGCAGTTCGGGCTTGAGCCGCTCGAAAATGCGCGCGCCCCTTTGCGAGCGCAGCGCGGGATAGGTTGTCCACCGGGCCAGAACGCCGGCGTCGAACGCGACCGGGGGCGCTGCGGTCGGCGCGGGGCCGGCGCCGGGCGCGAAAAAGCCCTCGGTCAGCTCGTGCACCTCGCTCAGGCGGCGGGTCAGATCGGCCGTCAGCTCGGCGCTGGTGGTGCCCATCAGGCAGGCGATGCGCTCGATCCCGTCGGGCGATTGCGGCACCTTGTGGGTCTGCGCATCATGCACCATCTGGATGCGGTGTTCGACCTCGCGATGGGCGCGGTAGTGGTCGGTCAGCTTGTCGGCCGCGTCCTGCGGTACCCAGCCCTTTGCCGCCAGCGCCGCCAGTCCCGGAACCGTGCCGCACACCCGCAGATCGGGGTCACGGCCCCCGGCGATCAACTGCCGGGTCTGTGTAAAGAACTCGATTTCGCGAATGCCGCCCTGCCCCAGCTTCATGTCATGGCCGGGGATCGTCAGAGCCCCCCCGGTGCCCTTGTTCTCGCGGATGCGCAGGCGCATGTCGTGGGCGTCCTGGATGGCTGCGAAATCCAGATGGCGGCGCCAGACAAAGGGCCGCAGGGTCTCCAGAAACCGCTGCCCGGCGGCGATGTCACCGGCGCATGGGCGGGCTTTGATATAGGCTGCACGCTCCCATGTACGGCCCAGGCTTTCGTAATACCGCTCGGCCGCCTCGGTCGCCATGCAGACGGGGGTGACCGCGGGATCGGGGCGCAGGCGCAGATCGGTGCGGAACACGTAACCATCGGCCGTCTTGTCGCTGAGTGTGGCGCAGAAATTGCGCGTCGCCCGCACCATGCCCTGTCGCGCCTCATAGAAATCGTCGGGATCGTACCGGGTTTCGTCAAACAGCACGATCAGGTCGATATCCGAGCTGTAGTTCAACTCGTGCGCGCCCATCTTGCCCATCGCCAGGATCACCATCCCGGCGGCGGTCTCGACGTCGTCTTCGGTCATGCCGGGCAGTTTCTTGCGCCGGATCAGCGCCGCGATCTCGGCCTTGGCCGCGATGTCCACGGCAAGCGCCGCAAAGTCGGTCAACGCGCCGGTGACCTGTTCCAACGGCCATGCGCCCGACAGATCGGCCAGCGCGGTCAGCAACGCGACGCGGCGCTTGGCCAGCCGCAAACCGGGCTTCAACTGGTCGGGCGGCAAGGCACGGGCCTTGGACATGACGCGTTCCATCGCCTGCTGCGGGTCCCGCAAGGCCTGCGCCAGCCAGTCGCCTTCGCGCTGGATCAGACCGTTCAGATAGGGGCTGCTGCCAGCGGCGCCCAGGATCAACTCGGACTGTTCAGACGTCAGATCGGGCACGGCAGCAACGGCTTCGCGCCCCAGATCGGCGTCATAGGCGCGCGGAACACGGGTGATGGACAGGGCTTCGCTCATGCGCGCAAGTTGCACATTGCCGTCCGCCAAGGTCAATGGGGCAAAGCGGCCCTGCGGGGAAGATCCGCACGGACGCACAAAAATGTAAATCTTTTTCACATTGATCCCTTGCAACCCGGCCGCACGCCCCCATCTACATCAATGTGAAAGCGTTTTACATCAACCCAGGAGAGCCCACATGACCGCATTGTCCGAATCCGCCGTCCCCCGCAACCCGGGATGGCTGCACCGCACCGAAACCTGGCTGGACGACAAAGGCAAAGGCGCCTGGATCGCCGCCATGGTCCTTGGTTTCATCTTCTTCTGGCCCGTCGGGCTGGCCCTTCTCGCCTACATGATCTGGAGCAAACGTATGTTCAGCAAATCCTGCAGCCGCCGCCATTCGTGGCACAGCCACATGAGCGCGATGAAGCCCTCGGGCAACAGCGCGTTCGATGCCTACAAGGCCGATACCCTGGCCCGGCTAGAGCGCGAGCAGCAGGACTTTGAAGCCTTCCTGCGCCGCCTGCGCGAGGCCAAGGACAAGGCCGAGTTCGACCAGTTCATGGACGAGCGCGCCCGCGCCAACGATGCGGACGACAAAGGCGAAACCGCCTGATGGACACTGGCCCTGCCCCGGTTTAGGGACAGGGCGCCCCAACGGATATTCGGAACCTGCAATGACCCACCTGCCTGATCCCGACCGCCAGCCAGAATTCTATCAATCGGTGGCGATCAAACGTTTCTTCGCCTGGCTGTTCGACATCGCCTTCATCTCGCTGCTATGCACGGTCGCCATTCTGCTGACCTTTGGCATGGGGCTTTTCGTGCTTGCGCTGATCTACGCAGTGGTCAGCTTTGTCTACCGGGTGGTCACCATCGCCAACGGCTCTGCCACGCTGGGCATGCGATTCATGGGAATCGAGCTGCGCGACGCCTTCGGCGAACGGATGGACACCGGCAAGGCCGTGGCCCACACTGCGGGGTATTTCGTCAGCATGGCCTTCCCGATCCTGCAGATCATCTCGGTCATCATGATGCTGACCAGCGCCCGCAACCAGGGCCTGACCGATGCCTTCCTAGGCACCGTCATGCTGAACCAGCGCGCCTGAACCCAACCGTTTCAGGGACTTGGCGACCCGGATTTGCGTTGCTATCATCATCCCCGAGGAAACACGGGGCCTTCATGCGACACACGCTGCCGATTGCGCCGCAGTTCTATGTGACTGCACCACAACCCTGCCCCTATCTCGAGGGCAGGGTTGAGCGGAAGCTGTTCACCGCGCTTCAGGGTGAAGGTGCCGATCATCTGAACAACGCCTTGTCGCAACAGGGATTCAGGCGCTCGCAGAACGTACTGTACCGGCCATCCTGCGCCGATTGCGCCGCCTGCCTTTCGGCGCGGATCGACGTGTCGGTGTTCCACCCGAGCAAAAGCCAGAAACGCGCGGCGCGACGCAAC
>NZ_JBXWRZ010000054.1:0-20689 GCF_059613165.1 Ruegeria sp. BHSB172 | reverse complement strand
TTTGATGCGCTGTTCACCGATGGCATGACCTACAAGATCGGCAACATGACCGCTTTTGCCATGCACACGCCGGGCCATACGCCGGCCTGCATGACCCATGTGATCGGCGATGGGGCCTTCGTGGGTGATACACTGTTCATGCCCGATGGTGGCTCGGCGCGCGCCGATTTCCCGGGCGGGGATGCCGGTACGCTCTATGACTCGATCCAGAAGGTGCTGAGCCTGCCGGACGAGACCCGGCTGTTCATGTGCCACGACTACATGCCCGGCGGGCGCGAGGTGAAGTGGGAGACCACGGTGGCCGAGGAAAAGGCGCACAACATCCATGTGGGCGGCGGCAAGTCGCGGGACGAGTTCATCAAGATGCGCACCGAGCGTGACGCGACGCTGGCGATGCCGACGCTGATCATCCCGTCGATCCAGGTCAATATCCGGGCGGGCGAAATTCCGACCGACCAAGACGGCAATCAGATGCTGAAGGTGCCGGTCAACAAGCTCTGATCGCGGGAGGCGACGATGGAAATCAGGAAAATCTCCGACAAGTTGTCGGTCTCGCCGCAGATCACGTCGGACGACCTTGCCGCCATCAAGGCGGCGGGGTTCCGCGCCATTATCTGCAACCGGCCCGACGGTGAAGGCGCCGACCAGCCCACTTTCGAGGAAATCGAGGCCGCTGCAGAAAGGCTGGGTATCGAAGCCCGGTACGTTCCGGTCCAATCTGGCCTGGTCCGCGACGAAGATGCCCGCGCCTTCGGTCAGGTCCTGACCGAGCTGCCGGGTCCGATCCTGGCCTATTGCCGGACGGGCACGCGCTCGGCCACCCTGTGGTCGCTGCACGAGGCCGCGCACAAACGCCCTGTTTCGGAGATCCTGACCGCGACCAAGGTTGCCGGGTACGACATGAGCGGTGTCGCCCGTCGTATCGCCAATGGCGGCAAGACGCCCACCGACACCGGCGATGCGTCCTTTGACGTGGTGATCGTGGGCGGCGGGGCAGGGGGCATCGCCACCGCCGCTAGCCTGCATGCGCGCAAATCCGACCTGTCGATCGCCATCATCGACCCGTCGGACGTGCACTATTATCAACCCGGCTGGACCCTGGTGGGCGGCGGCGTGTTCACGCCGGAACAGACGGCCAAGACCATGGGTTCGCTGATCCCACGCGGGGTCAAATGGATCAAGGCCGCCGTTGCCGCGTTCGAGCCGCAGAACAATGCCGTCATTCTGGATGGCTGCCGGGTGGTCAAATACGACCGTCTGGTGGTGTCTCCGGGGCTCAAGCTGGACTGGGGCGCGGTCGAAGGGCTGGAAGAAACGCTGGGCCGCAACGGCGTGACCTCGAATTATCGCTATGACTTGGCGCCCTATACCTGGCAGTTGGTCGAAGGGCTGAAGGCGGGCCGGGCTCTGTTCACCCAGCCGCCGATGCCGATCAAATGCGCGGGCGCGCCGCAGAAGGCGATGTATCTGTCGGGAGATGCGTGGGTCCGGCGCGGGGTTCTCAAGGATATCGACATCCAGTTCATGAACGCGGGCGGAGTGCTGTTCGGGGTCAACGACTATGTCCCGGCGTTGATGGAATACGTAAAGAAATATGACGCCACGCTCAATTTCTTCCACAATCTGGTGGCGGTGGACGGGGCGGCGAAGACCGCCACGTTCAAGGTGGCCAAGCCCAACGAGCAGCCCGAGCAGGTGACGGTCGAATTCGACATGATGCATGTCTGCCCGCCGCAGGTGGCGCCAGACTTCATCCGGGTCTCGCCGCTGGCGGATGCGGTGGGCTGGGTCGATGTCGATCAGGCGACGCTGCGCCATAAGAGCTATGACAACATCTGGTCGCTGGGCGACGTGATGAACGCGCCAAACGCCAAGACCGCGGCGGCGGCGCGCAAGCAGGCGCCGGTGGTGGCCGACAACATCGTGGCCGATATCGAGGGCCGCGCCCCGGTGGCGGCCTATGACGGATACGGCTCGTGCCCGTTGACAGTGGAACGCGGCAAGATCGTGCTGGCCGAGTTCGGCTATGGCGGTGTCCTGAAGCCCAGCTTCCCAAAGTTCCTTATTGACGGCACCAAACCTAGCCGCGCGGCCTGGTTCTTGAAGGAAAAGCTGCTGCCGCCGGTCTATTGGTCGGCGATGCTGAAGGGCAAGGAGTGGATGGCCAAGCCCGAACCGCTGAAGGTGGCGGCCGAATAAACAACCTGCCGCCTCCGAACCCGATGCCGGCTGAACCGGTGCAAGTTCTGGCCTGACGCTGCGGATGTCTGGCCAAGACCTGGTGGTCAGAGCCTCCTCGCTCTGACCGCCGCCTTTCCAGGACGAGACCCCATGCAGAGCCTTTATCGCTACCTTCCCATTCTCGACTGGGGCCGCCGGTACGACCGGGCGGCGCTGTCCAATGACATGATCGCGGCGGTGATCGTGACGATCATGTTGATCCCGCAATCGCTGGCCTATGCGCTGCTGGCGGGGCTGCCGCCCGAGGCGGGGATCTACGCCTCGATCTTGCCGATCATCCTCTATGCAATTTTTGGCACCAGCCGGGCGCTGGCGGTGGGTCCGGTCGCGGTGGTGTCGTTGCTGACGGCAAGTGCGGTGGGGCAGGTGGCTGAACAGGGCACCGCCGGATATGCGGTGGCGGCGCTGACGCTGGCCTTTCTGTCTGGCGGGTTCCTGGTGCTGCTGGGCGTGTTGCGGCTGGGCTTTCTGGCCAACTTCCTCAGCCATCCGGTGATCGCCGGCTTCATCACCGCCTCAGGCATCCTGATCGCCACCAGCCAGCTGAAACATATCCTGGGGGTCAGCGCGCATGGGCATACCCTGCCGGAGATGCTGGGCTCGATCCTTGCGCATCTGAACCAGACCAACCCGATCACCGTGGTGATTGGCGTGCTGGCCACGGCGTTCCTGTTCTGGGTGCGCAAAAATCTCAAACCCGCGCTGCGGCGTATGGGGGTGCCACCGCTGCTGGCGGATGTGCTGACCAAGGCCGGGCCGGTGGCGGCGGTGGTGGCCACAACCCTGTCGGTCTGGGCCTTCGGGCTGGACGCGCGAGGCGTCAAGATCGTGGGCGAGGTGCCCCAGAGCCTGCCGCCGCTGACCCTGCCGGGGGTGTCCTCGGATCTGATCGGCGCGCTGCTGGTGCCCGCCATCTTGATCTCGATCATCGGGTTTGTCGAAAGTATCTCGGTCGCGCAGACGCTGGCCGCCAAGAAACGCCAGCGCGTCGACCCCGATCAGGAACTGATTGGCTTGGGCGCGGCCAACCTGGGCGCGGCATTCACCGGGGGCTTTCCGGTCACCGGCGGGTTCTCGCGCTCGGTGGTGAACTTCGACGCGGGCGCCGAGACCCCGGCGGCGGGCATCTACACCGCCGGCGGGCTGGCGATCGCCGCGCTGTTCCTGACCCCGCTGGTCTATTTCCTGCCCAAGGCGACGCTGGCCGCGACGATCATCGTGGCGGTGCTCAGCCTGGTGGACCTGTCGATCCTGAAAAAGACCTGGGGCTATTCGCGGGCCGATTTTGCTGCCGTCGCCGCCACCATCGTGCTGACCCTGCTGGCCGGGGTCGAGACCGGCGTGGCCAGCGGTGTGGCAATCTCGATCCTGCTGCATCTGTACAAGACCTCGCGCCCACATGTGGCCGAGGTGGGGCTGGTGCCGGGCACCCAGCACTTCCGCAACATCAAGCGCCACAAGGTCGAAACCGACCCCACGCTGGTCACGCTGCGGGTGGATGAAAGCCTGTATTTCGTGAACGCCCGGTTCCTCGAGGACCTAATCCAGTCGCGCGTGACCGAGGGCTGCGAGATCCGCAACGTGGTGCTGATGTTCTCGGCGGTGAACGAGGTCGACTTCTCGGCGCTCGAAAGCCTCGAGGCGATCAATCACCGCCTGCGCGACATGGGCGTCGGCCTGCATCTGAGCGAGGTCAAGGGCCCCGTCATGGACCGCTTGAAACAGTCCCACTTCCTAGACGAACTGAACGGGCAGGTCTTCCTGTCACAATACGACGCGTGGCAAAGACTGACCGCGCCTGACCGGGTGCGCGCGGCGGAATAATTCGGTCAGATCAGTTCTTCATGGGCCTTGCGAGGGATGGTTTCGATGACCTGGTGACCGGAGCGGCCTACCACGGAGTATTCCCACCGCCCATCCTGCCAGATCACGATGCCCAAATCCCCGTCGCGCCGGTATTGAAACGAGGGTTGAGCCGGGCCCGTGGTCAGGTTGGCAAACAGGCTGAGGCGGTCGCCGGATTCGTTTTCATAATGGAAGACTGCTGCCAGGCCATGACCCAGAGGCAACAACCCCCCACCGATCAGCCGGTAACCGGTGTCCCCCCAGTTCCGGCGCGATCACGGGTGCGCCCAGCCGCCTGCACCCGGCATGACCGGTACTCTGACGTGCCCCGCGCATCAGTCGGTCTAGTTGCGCGGGATCAGGCTGCGGCACCAAGGCACCGATCATCCCGGCTGCCGGATCATTGTCGCAAGCCGCGCACGGTCGGCGGGATGCGCGGCCAGGTGCCGATCCTGACGGTCCTGCTGAGATGGCGTCAACTGGCCGTCGAAAGCGGCCTGCATCAGGGTTTCAATGGTCGGTTCGGTCGTCATTTCACGCTCCGCAATCGTGACGTTTTCGGCGGTTCTTCGGCGGCTTGCAGTCTTGCCCGCGCGCGACAGACGGGACGTGACGGTGCCCTACGGGATCCCCAGCAATCGGGCGGTCTCGGCATAGGTCTGCTCCGCAACCTTGACCGCCAGCAGTACAAGTTTCTAATCCTCCGGCAAGGCTCCGATCTGACGTCTCAGCTAGCGCAGTTTCAAACGCTCTTCGGCGGCGGCCTCGGGCGAGGCCAGCTGATCCAGCGCTTGGCGGTCAGAGGCCGGGACGCCGGCGGCGCGCCTGCTGTCGTTGCGATAGCAGTTGAGCAGGATCTTCATCGCCCAAGGTTTGACCGGGTGGTCCGGCCATCTAAGCCCCTTTTTTCGTATCGCACGTAGAACGGCATCCTGCACCGGGTCATCGGCCTGGTTGTGGCTCCGGGTCAGCGCGAACGCAAACCGCCAAAGATCGGGCAGAGCGTCTTCGATTTGCTTGTCGAATGTCTGTCTTATCGCGTTGACGAAAGGCGACCGGATCCGGTCGCCCTTCAGGTCCGGGGCCAGGGTCGCGCAGTGTGCCAGACACCCTTGACGCCGTCGCCGGTCATGTCTCCGGGTTGCTTGTGCTTGATCCACAGATACAGGGGTTGGCCCTTGTAGGCGACCTGCATCGTACCGTCATCGCGCTGGAGCAACGAATAGTTCTTGGGCAGGTCGGTTCCGGCGGCGGCCAGCGGCGACCAGTTCACGGCGTATTGGTCATAGCAGTTGGACTTGCCCGTTTCGTCCTTGTCGAACGTGTACAGCGTCATCTTGTTGGCATCCATCAGAAAGGTCTGATCACCCAGTTTCCCGGTCAGGACCGGGGCATCGCCAGCGGCGGCGGCGGTTGCAAGGGCGCATGCCATCAGGGTGGATATGGTCAGCGCAAAAGAAGTGCTGGTCATTCAGGTGTTCTGCCGTGTCGCTATCGCGCAGCGCAAGCACCACGACTGGGCCAGTCCGTTCGGGTGCGTTTTTGTACGAACTGACGAACGTTCAAACCCGGTGGCTTCAGCTGGATCAGTCCGGTCGCCGGTTCGAAGCCCGCCGGTGGGCGTTTGCGAAAAGAGGTTTTCCGTCAAAGAATAGAAAACTGGCACGGTGCGCTGGTACTGTCGCTATCCGCCGTCGTGTCGCGACGTTCGCGATATGGTGGGCGAGCGCGGGATGACAGTCGATGCCTCGGCGATCCACCGTTGCGTCAGGAAGTTCGGCCCCAAAATCCGCGGGCGTGTCTATGGTGCCCATCGATCATGCAGCGCCGATGCAGCGATTGCGCCCGGTCCGCGGGTTCCAGACCTTGGCCGGAGCCATCGCAGCGCTCGCCGGGAAACGAGACCTTCCGCACGATCCGAAAGGGCCAGTTCGAGGACTGTCAGACAGGGGTTGCCAGGGAAACGGCCTTCGTTGCGGATCTCTTCCCCGAAGCTGCGTGACGGGAGTCGCTGCGGCTATCACTCCGCGGTTACAGGTTTTAGGCTACAGACCCCAGACAACACCTACGCAACTCCATACCCGGGCACGCAAAATCATTCCGCCGGAGCAAATCCCGTAATCAGCTGACGTAAACCGATGGCTGCACCGACAAAGATCGAACCGAAGGCGACAGGCGCGCTGAAGGCAAGAACCGAAAAAGCTGAAATTCCTTGGCCTACACTGCATCCTACTGCAAGGATCGCACCCGGGCCCATGATCGCGGCCCCCATGATTTGACGTCGCAATTCGCGCGGGTCTTCGCAGGCTTCCCACCGGAAATGTCCCTTGGAATACGACCCAAGTGCCGCCCCTAATACCACACCTACAACTGAACCGACGCTGAACGACAATGTATTGCCCGAAGCGGTCATGGCATAGATGATTGTATCTCCGATCGGGGCTGCAAACGTGTGGGTCCGGACGGGTTCGGCGTCAAAACCGGTATAAAGAACCCAATATGTGCCGACCCAGCCTGATACGATGGCAAGTCCCACCACGCTGGCCCAAATGATCTGGCTTGCCGACGGGCGCTGCCCCGCCCGAACAAGAGCTGCGCCGATAAGAACCGCCCCTGCGACCAAACCGGTTGCCAAAGGTTCGATCCCAACCGTTTCAAAAAGTTGGGTGAAACCTTGAGGTGACTCAGCGCCCATGATTTCGGGAAACAGCCAGACGCGCGCTTGTGCCAGGGGTCCGGACATGACGAAATAGGCCGACAGACCCATCACGACAACGATGAGAAAAGACCGCAAGTCGCCTCCACCCAACCGAGCCAACGCGCCGTATCCGCAATTTCCGCTAAGTGCCATGCCGTAGCCGAACATGAGGCCGCCGATGATCGTTCCCAGCGGGTTCCATGCGCGATCCAGATAGGCCGTTTCAAGGCTGTTGAACTTGCCCGCCGCAATAGCCAAATGCACACCGATTACTGCCACACCGATGGCGATGGCCCACATCTTGAGGCGCCGGTTGTCAGATCCGTACAGAGCGTCCTCAATGGCGCCCAATGTGCAAAAGCGGCCAATCCGAGCCGCCAACCCAAGCGCCACGCCCCCGACCAACCCGATCAGGGCTGCGGAGTTCGCTTCTCCGATGAGTTCCAGCACGGTATCCTCCCTCGGCCGGTTGCCACAACAGGGCAGGGCCGCTCAGTCGGCACGACAGAACAAGTCGTACACAACCTCCATGATTTGTTTCGGGCGGTCGTCTGTCAAGCTGTAGTAGATCGCCTTGCCTTCTCGGCGCGGGGTTACCAACCCCTCGAAGCGCAAGCGGGACAGCTGCTGGGACACTGCAGCCTGGCGCGCGGACAAAAGCTCTTCCAGCTCGGTCACTGATTTTTCGCCGGATGCCAGATGGCACAGGATCATCAACCGGCCTTCGTGGCTGATCGCCTTCAGGAAGTTCGACGCCCGCTGAGCGTTGTTCACCATCTTTTGCATGTCTTCGGCGCAAATGTTCTTGTCGAACACCGGCAGACGTGACGCAGGGGTTTCAGGATTGGTTGTCACGAAACTGTTTTCCTTACCCAGCTTGCTTCCAATCAATACCCGCCCGGTCAAGCATCATTCCCAAGAGACCCCAAAAGAAATCTTCACCCGGATAGCCCTCGATTCGACCGACTTCGAGCCCGTCTTCAATCAGAATGAAAGTCGGGGTAAACCGCACGCCGCGCTGCAGTTGTACGTCTGGCGTCGTTGTGTGCAGGTCGTATCGGCGCAATGGCGCGGCCTGGCCTTCGAGGGTCTTAGGATAGATGGGGGCAACTTCGGCGTTCCAGCGGGCACACCAACTGCACCCTTTTTCCTCGGCCATCAGCAGGTAAGTATCCGCCAAGACAGCCGTTGGAAGCAACATGGCCAAGACGAAAGCCAGTGTTTTCATCATCGACGTTGTCCCAAGTTGATACGCTCCCAAATTGACGTAGGCTATGTTTCCATCATAATAGTATTTTTGAATATCTCAAGCGGTGGAGCGGCGACCAAGTGTTTGATGTCACTTTTTGGGGTGCAATTGTCGCCGGGCTACTTTCTTTCCTGTCGCCCTGCATCCTGCCGATCGTCCCGTTTTACCTGAGCTATCTGGCCGGAGCGGGTATGAACCAGATTTCTGCCGGGTCCGAGATTTCGCCCGCAGTCCGTTTTCGTGCCGTACTGGCAGCGAGTTGCTTTGCGTTGGGAGTGATAACAATTTTCGTTGGCCTCGGCGCCACCGCGACTGTGTTCGGCAGCTTGGTGCGCGAGTATTTTGACGTGCTGCGCTGGGTCGCGGCGGCGATCATCATTGCGATGGGTTTGCACTTTCTTGGCGTGGTCAAAATCGGATTCTTGTACCGTCAGTTCCGGGCGGACGCAGGGGATATATCGAATGTAAGTCTGATCGGGGCCTATGTGATCGGGTTGGCCTTCGCCTTTGGATGGACCCCTTGCGTTGGGCCAGTCCTGGCTGCGATTCTATTCACTGCGGCCGGGCAGGAAACGGCCAACGAAGGCGCCGCTTTGTTGCTTGCCTACGGTCTGGGCATGACATTGCCCTTCATTGTGGCCGCCATGTTCATCGGTCCGTTCATGACGTGGATGGCGCGGTTCCGCAAACATCTTGGGCTGATCGAGAAGCTGATGGGGCTGATGCTGGTCCTTTTCGGCGTTCTGATCGCCACGAATTCGATCAACTACATTGCGCAATGGATGCTTGAGACCATTCCCTGGTTCAGCGCAATCGGATGAAACTCGAAAGGACTCTCACCATGATCAGAATGCTTCTCCTGTTCGCCACGATTTTGATGGCACCGATGACTCTGGCAGCGGAACTGGGTGACGACGGCCTGCACAAGGCCTCGTGGATGCGCGATACTTTCAAGGATCTGCGCGAAGACCTTGAGGAAGCCAATGCCGAGGGAAGGCGGCTGATGGTCATCGTCGAGCAGCGCGGCTGTATATATTGCAAGAAGATGCATGAAGAGGTTTTTGTCGATCCGGAGATCGAAAGCCTGTTGGAAGACCGGTTCTTCGTCGTTCAGATCAACATGTTCGGCGATGTCGAAGTTACTGATTTCGACGGTACGGTCCTGCCCGAGAAAGACATGGTCAAACGCTGGGGAGCCTTGTTCACTCCAACTGTCTATTTTTTCCCCCAAGAGGTGCCGGAGGGTGCAGCGGCGACACAGGCAGTGGTGGCCACAATGCCGGGCGCTTTCGGTCGCGGGACAACGTTCGACATGCTGAACTGGGTGCTGGAAAAAGGTTACGACGGGGACGAGCCGTTCCAGAAATATCATGCCCGCATGATCGAGGCGCGCAAAGGCTAAGCTTCCTTGGCTCGGCGCAACAATAGTTTGAACCCCGCCTTCCCTGCGTAAAAATACAAAAATTCAATTAGACGAATTTAATGTTGCGAGTCGGTGTTGGTGTGCACTAGTGTGCAAAGACAAAGCAGGGAATCGTCTTTGGGAGGAGGCATGACAAAAGCGTTGAAACTTGGCCTGGCCGGAATGCTGTGTGCATCGACGGCGATGGCGGGTGAGATCAAGCCGAAAGATGTGTCGTTTGCCGACGGCGCCATCGAACAGTCGCTGACCGGTACTCCGGGCGACCCTGAAAAAGGCGCGATGATCGTGGGTGAGAAATCCATGGGCAACTGCGTGGCCTGCCATCAGGTGGCGGCGCTGGCGGACGTGCCGTTTCAGGGCGAGGTCGGCCCGCCGCTGGATGGGGCGGGGGACCGCTGGACCGAGGCCGAGCTGCGCGGTCTGGTGGCAAACGCCAAAATGACCTTCGAAGGTACCGTGATGCCGGCCTTCTTCAAGGCCGATGGCTATATCCGACCTGGCGATGCCTATACCGGCAAGGCGCCCAGCGGGCCGCTTGAGCCGATCCTGAGCGCACAGGACGTCGAGGACGTGGTCGCGTTCCTGATGACCCTCAACGAACAATAGTCGCCTTCGCCTGTCCGAGGGGCACACACTCAAAGGAGATGTAAAATGGAAATTTCGCGACGCGAAACCCTGGCCTTGGGTCTGGGGGCTGCGGTTCTGACGATGCTGCCGTTCCGGGTGAATGCGGCGGTCGAGGATTCGATCTCGGCTTTCACCGGTGGGGCTGACCTCGCCGACGGTGGCGTCACCCTGACCGCGCCGGAAATCGCCGAAAACGGCAACACCGTACCGATCGAAGTCAGCGCCCCGGGGGCCGTGGCCATCGCAGTGTTCGCCGCAGGCAACCCGACGCCGGATGTTGCCACGTTCAACTTCGGACCACTGGCCGCGTCGCAGTCGGCATCGACCCGGATTCGACTGGCCGGAACACAGGACGTCATCGCCGTGGCCAAGATGGCCGATGGCAGCTTTGCCAAGGCATCGGCAACGGTCAAGGTCACAATCGGCGGCTGCGGCGGCTGATCGCCCGCGCTCCCCTTAGAACAACAGGAGAAACCCCATGGCATCCGGAGTGAAACCCCGCGTTAAGGTCCCAAAAACGGCAGCGGCCGGCGAGGCGGTGACGATCAAGAGCCTTATCAGCCACACGATGGAAAGCGGTCAGCGCAAGGACAAGGAAGGCAATGTCATTCCGCGTTCGATCATCAACCGCTTTACCTGCGAATTCAACGGCCAGATGGTCATCGACGTGACCCTCGAGCCGGCGATTTCGACCAACCCGTATTTCCAGTTCGAAGCCACCGTGCCCGAGGCCGGGGAATTCGTCTTCACCTGGTATGACGATGACGGGTCGGTCTATGACACCAACAAGAAGATCGAGATCGCTTGACGGCTCGGCAAATCGGCAGAGCGGTGCCCGGGTGTATCTGGGCGCCGATCGACCAAGGGAGGAAACGGAATGAAATTGAAGGCTTTGACGGCTGTTGTTGCAATGGCGGCGATGCCGACTGTGGTTCTGGCCGGCCCCGATGACGACAAGCTGATCATCAATGGCGAGACCGAGATGATTTCGGTCACCAAGGCGCCCGAACATCTGGAAAACTTCGACACGATCTATTCCGGCTGGCATTTCCGCACCGACGAGACGCAGGCGCTGCAGGTCGACGACTTCGACAACCCGGCCATGATTTTCGTGGATCAGGCCGCTGACACTTTTGAAGCAGTGGACGGCGCCGCCGGCAAGAGCTGCGCCTCGTGCCATGACGGTGCCGAAAGCTTTGCCGGTCTTGCCGCTCAGATGCCGAAGGTTGACCCTGAAACCGGCAAGCTGGTGGTGATGGAAGACCTGATCAACGAATGCCGGACCGAGCGCATGGAGGCTGACGCTTGGAAATGGTCGGGCGCCGACATGCAGGGCATGGTCGCGCTGATCGGCCTGCAGTCGCGGGGCATGCCGATGAACGTAGCCATTGACGGACCCGCCGCGCCCTATTGGGAGCAGGGCAAGGAGATGTACTATACCCGGTATGGCCAGCTTGAGCTGAGCTGCGCCAATTGCCACGAAGACAATTACGGCAACATGATCCGGGCCGACCACCTGAGCCAGGGCATGATCAACGGCTTTCCGACCTATCGCCTGAAACAGGCCAAGCTGATTTCGCGCCACAACCGGTTCCGCGGCTGCATCCGCGATACGCGCGCCGAAACCTTTGCCGAAGGCTCGGATGAGTTCCGCGCGCTCGAACTTTACGTGGCTTCGCGCGGAAATGGTCTGTCGGTCGAAACCCCGGCGGTCCGCCAGTAATCGAACACCCGCGCCGGATCGTCTGGTGCGGGTATTTCTTTCCTAAAACATTCACGAATTTAAATGTGAATCAAGGGCGCATCAGATGATCTCAAGACGTGACTTTCTGCAGGTTTCAATGGCAGCCTCGGCGCTGGTGGGCGCGTCCGGCTTCGGCAACTGGGCCCGGCTGGCGGCGCAGCAGTCTCTGACCCAGGACCAGCTGCTGGAGTTCGAGACCTTCGGCAATGTGTCGCTGATCCATATCACCGACATTCACGCACAGCTCAAGCCAATCTATTTCCGCGAACCGTCGATTAATATCGGGGTGGGGGCCAACAAGGGGGTTGTGCCGCATGTTACCGGGGCCGATTTCCGCAGGCTCTACGGGATCGAGGATGGCAGCCCCAGCCACTATGCCCTGACGTCCGACGATTTTGCCGCGCTGGCCAAGGCCTATGGCCGGGTTGGCGGTCTGGATCGCGTGGCCACGGTGATCAACGCCATTCGCGCCGATCGTCCCGATGCGATCCTCCTGGACGGGGGCGACACCTGGCACGGATCCTATACCTGCCTGAAGACCCAGGGTCAGGACATGGTCAACGTGATGAACGCCTTGCGGCCGGACGCGATGACATTCCATTGGGAATTCACCCTGGGCAGCGACCGCGTGGCCGAACTGGTCGAACAACTGCCCTTTGCGGCCCTGGGACAGAACATCTTCGACGCGGAATGGGACGAGCCGGCCGAGCTGTTCCCGCCCTACCAGATGTTCGAGCGCGGCGGCACCAAGATCGCCGTGATTGGCCAAGCGTTCCCTTACATGCCGATTGCCAATCCCGGCTGGATGTTCCCCGAATACGCGTTCGGCATCCGCGACGAACACATGGCGCAGATGGTTGAAGAGGTCCGCGCCGCCGGTGCGGAATGCGTCGTGGTTCTCAGCCACAACGGCTTTGACGTCGACAAGAAGATGGCCAGCGTGGTGCCGGGGATCGACGTGATCCTGTCGGGCCATACTCATGACGCTCTGCCCGAGCCGGTTCTGGTGGGTGAAACGATCATCGTTGCGTCGGGCTCGAACGGCAAATTCGTCAGCCGGGTGGATCTGGATATCCGCGATGGCCGGATGATGGGCTATCGCACCAAGCTGATCCCGATCTTTTCGGACGTGATCGCCCCCGATCCCGAAGTTTCCGCCTTGATCGACGAACAGCGCGCGCCCTATCTGAACGAGATGTCCGAGGTGATCGGCCAGACCGACGGCCTGCTGTATCGACGGGGCAATTTCAACGGCACCTGGGATGACCTGATCTGCGACGCGCTGCTCAGCGAGCGCGAAGCGGAAATCGCGCTCAGCCCGGGCGTGCGCTGGGGGCCGTCGCTGATACCGGGGCAGGACATCACCCGCGAGGATATCTTCGGTGTCACCTCGATGACCTACGGCCAAGCCTACCGTACCGAGATGACAGGCGAATTCCTGAAGGTGGTCCTGGAAGACGTGGCCGACAACATCTTCAACCCCGATCCCTATTATCAGCAGGGCGGCGACATGGTGCGCACCGGTGGGCTCGGCTATCGGATCGACGTGTCCAAGCCGCAGGGCGAGCGGATCTCGAACATGACCCTGCTGAAGACCGGTGAGCCGATCGACGCATCCAGGGCCTATGTCGTGGCTGGCTGGGCCTCGGTCAACGAGGGCACCGAGGGACCGCCGATCTGGGACGTGGTCGAAAGCCATATCCGCAAGCTTGGAACCGTCACGGTTCAGGAAAACACCAACGTCGACGTCGTGGGCGTCTGACACTATCCGGAGCACTTGAGACATGGATGATATGTTCAAGCCTTCCCGCCGCGCCTTTCTGCGAGGCGGCGCCGCGATCGCCGCAGGATCGGTCGCGGGGTCGGTCGCGGCGCAGGAGGCGGACCCGCTGATCACCCAGTTGCAGGACTGGGCCTCGTACACCGGCGCCGGTGTCGATGAAACGCCCTATGGTCTGCCGATCCGTTTTGAAAGCGACGTCGTGCGGCGCAACGTCGAATGGCTGACCGCCTCGCCGATCTCGTCGATCAACTTCACGCCGATCCACGCGCTGGACGGCACCATTACCCCACAAGGCTGCGCCTTCGAGCGGCACCATTCCGGCGCGATCGAATTGAGCAAGCAGGATTACCGGCTGATGATCAACGGGTTGGTCGATCGGCCGCTGGTCTTTACCTACGATGATCTTGAACGGTTCCCGCGCGAAAATCACGTCTATTTCTGCGAATGCGCGGCCAATACGGGCATGGAATGGGCCGGCGCCCAGTTGAACGGCGTCCAGTTCACCCATGGCATGATCCACAACATGGAATATGCCGGCGTCCCGCTGCGCGTCCTGCTGCAAGAGGCCGGATTGGACGCCGCCGGAGACCTGTCGGACAAATGGGTCTATGTCGAGGGTGCCGACGCTTCGTCGAACGGCCGTTCGATCCCGATGGAAAAGGCGCTGGACGACGTTCTGGTCGCCTTCAAGGCCAATGGCGAGGCGCTGCGGATGGAGCATGGCTATCCGGTCCGGCTGGTGGTTCCGGGCTGGGAGGGCAACATGTGGGTCAAGTGGCTGCGCCGGATCGAAGTGACCGATGCGGCCGTGGAAAGCCGTGAGGAGACCTCGAAATACACGGATGTATACGCCGATGGCACCGCCCGGAAATGGACCTGGGTGATGGATGCCAAGTCGGTCATCACTTCGCCCAGTCCGCAGATGCCGATCAAGCACGGCAAGGGGCCGCTGGTGATTTCCGGCCTCGCGTGGTCCGGTCACGGACGCATCACGCGGGTCGATGTCTCGAAGGATGGCGGTATCACCTGGGAGACCGCGCGGCTGGGCAAGCAGCTTGATACCAAGGCGCTGACCCGCTTCTATTTGGATACCGAGTGGGACGGTTCTCCGATGCTGCTGCAAAGCCGCGCCATGGACGAAACCGGCTATGTCCAGCCGACCAAAGACCAACTGCGCGAGAAGCGCGGCGAAAACTCGGTCTATCACAACAACTGTATCCAGACCTGGTACGTCAACGCAGAAGGGATCGCCGAAAATGTCGAAGTCTCTTAGTGGCATCTATCTTCCCGTTTTTGGCGGGATCGCCTTGGTGTGCAGTGTCGCGGTTGCGGTCGCGAACCGCGGATATGGTGACAGCCAGATCGAGACGCTGCAGACGCGACTTGCACAGGTCGAGGCGCAAAAGGCCTCGGCGCTGACCGAGGCCGAAGCAAGCGCGGCCCGTTTGGCGGAATTGGAGACTCGCCTTTCCGAACTGGAAAGCAAGGCCGGCAACGCGGTTGCCGGGGGTGAGCCGGTTTCGGCGCATGACGGAACCTTCGGTCTGGGCCGTCCGGCCTTGCCCGAAGAGATCGCGGCCTGGGACGTGGACGTGCTGCCCGATGGGCGCGGGCTGCCCGAGGGGTCGGGCGATGTGTTTACGGGTGAGGAAGTTTTTGCCGAAAAATGCGCGGCCTGCCACGGTGACTTTGCCGAAGGCGTGGACAACTGGCCGGTTCTGGCCGGTGGCTTTGGCACGCTGGCCGACGAAGACCCCGTCAAGACGGTCGGGTCCTATTGGCCCTACCTGACCACGGCCTGGGACTATGTGCACCGGTCGATGCCCTTCGGCGAGGCCGGAACACTCAGCGCCGATGAGACCTATGCGATCGTGGCCTACATCCTGTATTCCAACGACTTGGTCGATGACGAGTTCGAGCTGAACCACGACAATCTGGCGACGTTCGAAATGCCCAACCGGGACGGGTTCGTGATCGACGACCGGCCTCAGTTGGAATACGCGGAATGGCGCACCGAGCCCTGCATGGAAAACTGCAAGGACAGTGTCGAGATCACCAAGCGCGCGACGTTCCTGGATGTGACGCCGGACCATGGCGGCGACTCGGTTATGAATTCCGCCGACACATCCGAAACGCCCACGTTTGCGGCTGCCACCGCGACGGTGGAAGAAGCCGCTTCCGGAGATGCGGCCGAAGCCGGTGATGCCGAGCTGATCGCCGCCGGCAAGAAGGTGTTCAGGAAGTGCTCGGCCTGCCACCAAGTGGGGGACGGCGCCAAGAACAAGACCGGTCCGCATCTCAACGGTCTGTTCGGGCGGACCTTCGGATCGGTGGACGGGTTCGGTTACTCGTCGGTTTTCAAGCAAGCCAACGAAGAAGGCCGGATCTGGGACCAGGCCGCGCTGGACGCGTTTCTGGCCAAGCCGAAAACCTACATGAAGGGCACCAAGATGAGTTTTGCCGGGCTTAAGGACGAGCAGGACCGCGCGGCGCTCAATGCCTATCTTGCGACATTCGGCGAGTAGATGATGCAACGGGCGCTGGGGGTGATCCTTTCGGCTTGTGCCACGGTGGTTTCAACCGCCGTGGCTGCCGATGTTTTGGGCGATGCCGAGGCCGGAAAGGTGGTGTTCGACCAGTGCAAGGGATGCCATCAGGTAGGCAAGGGGGCAAAGAACCGGATCGGCCCGCATCTGAACGGACTGTTTGGCCGGCCGGCGGCCGGCATTGAAGGGTTCAAGTATTCCAAAAGTTTCCGGCGCGCCGCGGCCAGCGGGCTGGAATGGCATGCGGATACGCTGGATGCGTTTTTGGAAAATCCACGGTCCTATGCCTCGGGAACGCGCATGAGTTTTCGGGGGATCAAAAACGCCAAGGATCGTCACGACGTGATCGCCTATCTTCGGCTGTTTTCCGACGATCCTGCGAACATCCCCGAGGCGGATCCCACGGCCACGGCCACCGATCATGACCTGGACCCGGCGATCCTGGCGATCCAGGGTGATCCGGAATACGGCGAATACCTGAGTAGCGAATGCACGACCTGTCACCAGGCGGACGGAGGCGATGACGGTATTCCGTCAATCGTGCTGTGGCCCGAAGAAGACTTTGTCATTGCGATGCACGCATACAAGAACAAACAGCGTCAGCATCCGGTCATGCAGATGATGGCCGGGCGTCTCAATGACGAGGAAATCGCCGCGCTTGCGGCGTATTTCAACCGCCTCGAACACTGAGGCACTGCAGGGAGGAGACTGCACATGACGATGAACAGACGCGCATTTCTGGGAAAGACGGCGCTGGTCACGGCCTCGTTGGCCGCCCCGGCGGTTCTTGCCGATGGTCACGGCAAGCCGCGGGTCGTCGTGATCGGTGGCGGGGCCGGCGGGGCCACCGCTGCGCGCTACATCGCCAAGGATAGCAAGGGCGCCATCGACGTCACCTTGGTCGAGCCGACGCGCCGTTACTATACCTGCTTTTTCTCGAACCTTTATCTGGGCGGGTTCAAGGATATGAAAGACCTTGGCCACAGCTATGGCGGGCTGGCGGCCGGCGGCGTCAACGTGGTGCATGACTGGGCCATCGGGGTGGACCGCGATGCCAAGACGGTGGCGCTGGCCGGGGGCGGAAGCCTTCCCTATGACAAGCTGATCCTCAGCCCCGGCATTGATTTCGTCGATGGCGCGGTGCCAGGATGGGACATCTCGGCACAGAACGCCATGCCGCACGCCTACAAGGCCGGGTCGCAGACCGAGCTGCTGAAAGCGCAGTTGATGGCAATGCCCGAAGGCGGCACCTTTGCCATGGTTGCGCCACCCAACCCGTATCGCTGCCCGCCGGGACCGTACGAGCGCGTGTCCATGGTCGCCCACTTCCTGAAGGCCAACAATCCGACGGCCAAGATCATCGTGGCCGATCCCAAGCCAAAATTCTCGAAAATGGCGCTGTTCCAGGAAGGATGGGCCAATCACTATGACGGCATGATCGATTGGATTGGCGAAGAATTCGGGGGCGGCAATGTCAGCGTGGACCCGGCCGCGATGACGCTGACCATCGACGGCGAGGAAACCAAAGTGGATGTGTGCAACGTCATCCCCGCGATGAAGGCCGGTCGGATCGCCGAACTGGCAGGCGTGACCGATGGCAATTGGGCGCCGGTGAACGCGGCTGACATGTCGTCGAAGGCTGATGCGGACATTTACGTTTTGGGCGATGCATCGCAGCAAGGCGACATGCCGAAATCCGGGTTCTCGGCCAACAGTCAGGCAAAAGTCTGTGCCAATGCCGTGCGTGGGGCGCTGACCGGGTCCAAGGTTTTCCCGGCCAAGTTCTCGAACACCTGCTGGTCGCTGATCGATACCGACGACGGTGTCAAGGTCGGCGCCACCTATGAGGCGACGCCGGAAAAGATCGCCAAGGTGGACGGGTTTATTTCACAGACCGGCGAAAGCGCGGAAGTGCGCAAGACGACTTACGAAGAGTCTGAAGGCTGGTACACTGGTATCACGTCCGACATGTTCGGTTGATGTTATAGGGCGCCCCGACTGGCAAAGCGGGTTTCGGGGCGATCAGTAATCCAGTGGGAGGAAAAAAATGAGAAAAATAATGGGAATGATCGCGGTCTGCGTCATGGCGCTGTGGACGTCCGCAGCCGCGGCGCAAGACGGTCTTGCAGACCACAAACTGGCTCTGCAAATCAGCGACAACAACCCGCAGAAAATGAACACGGTCCTGAACGTGGCGGCAAATGTGACGCGGTACTATGAAAGCCAGGGCGAAACAGTCGAAGTTCGGATTGTAGCGTTCAATGCGGGGCTTCACATGCTGCGCAAGGATACATCGCCGGTTCTCGAACGTCTGGATGCGTTCGGTGCCTCGATGCCGAACGTCACGTTCGCAGCCTGCGGAAATACGATTGCCGGCATGGCCAAGAAAGAAGGCAAAGAGCCACCTATCGTCGAAATCGCCGAGCATGTCCCGGCCGGAGTAGTCGATCTGATGACTCTCAGCGAAGCGGGCTGGACGGTTATTCGCCCTTGATAAATGAAAGGACTAGGAAGATGAAAAACGCATTTATGGCATTTGTTCTGACTGCTGGTGCAGCAGGAGCAGACCCCGTCCTTGTTCCTTTCGACGGCAGTTTCGATGAAGCAACCTTTGCCGTTGAAAGCGCGATCGTTGGAAAGGGGCTGGTGATTGACTACGTCAGCCATGTGGGCGACATGCTGAACCGCACTGGCGAAGATGTTGGAAGCTCTGAAAAAGTCTTCGAAAACGCAGATATTTTCCTGTTCTGCTCGGCGGTTTTGTCGCGCGAAGTGATGGAGGCCGATCCGATGAATATCCAGCACTGTCCCTATGGCATCTTCGTCACCGACCGTGACGGAGAGGTGATGGTCGGATATCGCCCCTATCCTGAAGGGCCGATGCAGAAGGTTCAGGCTCTGTTGGACGATATCGTCTCGGAGGCTGTTGGCAACTGATGGATTACCAGGGGTTTTTCCGGTCTGAACTGGCCAAATTGCGCGAGGAAGGCAATTACCGCGAATTCGCCGAGCTCGAGCGGCATCGCGGTCGTTTTCCGGCCGCAAATTGCCACAACGGGCCAGGCGAGGTGACGATCTGGTGTTCGAATGACTACCTGGGCATGGGCCAACACCCGAAAGTTCTGTCGGCCATGCACGCGGCGCTGGACCGGACCGGTGCAGGCGCAGGTGGTACGCGCAACATATCCGGCACCACCCATGACCATGTTCTTCTGGAATCCGAACTGGCGGATCTGCACAACAAGGAAGCCGCCCTGTTGTTTACCTCGGGCTATGTATCAAACTGGGCGGCACTGGGCACTTTGGCGGCGCGGATTCCCAATTGTGTCGTCCTTTCGGATGCGTTGAACCACGCCTCGATGATCGAAGGCATCCGCCACTCGCGGGCGCAGAAGGTAATCTGGAAACATAACGATCTGGTTGATCTCGAGGCAAAGCTGGCTGCCTTGCCGCCCGATCAGCCCAAGCTGATCGCTTTCGAGAGTGTCTATTCGATGGACGGCGATATCGCTCCGATCCGCGAGATCTGCGATCTGGCTGATCGATACAACGCCATGACCTATTTAGACGAGGTACATGCTGTTGGACTATACGGCCCGCGTGGTGGTGGCATTGCCGAACGCGAAGGTTTGATGGACCGGTTGACCATCATCGAAGGCACGCTGGGCAAGGCCTTTGGCGTGATGGGCGGATACATTGCCGCCTCGGCCGAGATCTGCGACTTCGTACGCTCATTTGCCAGCGGATTCATCTTTACCACGGCGTTGCCCCCGGCACTTGCAGCCGGAGCGGCGGCCTCTATCCGGCATCTTAAAAACAGCGCGTCGGAACGCGAAGCCCACAAGGCGCGTGTGGCGCAGGTTCGGGCGCGGCTGGACGAAATCGGCCTTCCGCATATCGAAAACCCCAGCCACATCATTCCGGTGATGGTCGGCGACCCTGTCAAATGCAAGTTCATCTCGGACATGCTTTTGAAAGAGCACGGTCTATACATCCAACCGATCAATTATCCAACGGTGCCGAAAGGAACCGAGCGGCTTAGGATCACACCTTCACCGGTTCACACCGATCGGGACATCGATCGTTTGATTTCTGCACTCGAAATGCTCTGGTCACAGTGTCAACTGGGGCGTCAACCGCTGGCCGCGCAGTAACGCCCGATAGGGGGTCAGGCGGTGGCCGACATCCGGCCACCTCGCATTTGCAGCAAAGTGTGCGTCGCAACGGCGCCGACCCACATGCAGAACACGGCCACCCAGGCTGTCAGGGCAAGGATTGCCCCGCCTGACATTCCGGCGCCCACGGCGCAACCGCCAGCCAACATGCTGCCGAACCCCATCAGAACGCCCCCGATCAGGTATCTTTCCATTGGTGTGTTCGGCTCGAACCGCTGTATCCTGGCTTCGCCCCGTAGCAGGGCGAGCATCAGGGCACCAAGGAATACGCCGGGGACCAAACCCACTCCGAAGCTAAGCGGGAGGTTCCGTTCGTTGACCAATGCCATGAGCGTGTCCGCTGATGGCCCGGTAAAGG
>NZ_JBXWRZ010000053.1:0-20999 GCF_059613165.1 Ruegeria sp. BHSB172 | reverse complement strand
GGTCCAGCGGGCCGTGGATCACCTGTACCCGATCCCGTCGGACCAACGTTGCAGGCAGGCTGTAGACCTCTTGCAGGCTCTGGGTGAAGCTGCCGGTCTTGCGCGCCTCGCCGGATCGCAGCATCGGGCCATCCAGCGTCCGCACTTCCTCGACGCCGCGCAGGATGCGGGCCAGGCGGATACCGTGATCCTGCGTGATCCGGCCCTGCCAGCCGCGCTCGTATTCCAGCGCGATCAGGTCCAGCCGCGCAGCGACCTTGTCGGCCACGCCCTGAAGGTCGGCATCCACCGCGCCCGGTACGAAGGCTCCCGCAACCGCGGCCTGTTCCAGGATATGCCGCGGGTAGTGCGTCGGGAATGCATCCAGCACGCGTTTGAGTTGCCGTGCCTCGTCGACCACGCGGGCCAGATCCTGCCCCACGATTTCTTCGCCCGACCCCAGCCTGAGCACCGCGCCCTCGATCCCCTGGTTGATCAGATAGTCGTCCAGAGCGGCCTGATCCTTCAGGTAGACCTCGGACTTGCCACGCGAAACCTTGTAGAGCGGCGGCTGCGCAATATAGAGATAGCCGCCTTCGATCAACTCGGGCATCTGCCGATAGAAGAAGGTCAAGAGCAGGGTGCGGATATGCGCGCCGTCAACGTCGGCATCGGTCATGATGACGATCTTGTGGTAGCGCAGCTTCGAAATGTCGAATTCGTCCCGCCCGATCCCGGTGCCCAGCGCCATCACGAGGTTGCCGATCTCCTGACTGGACAGCATCCGGTCGAAGCGCGCGCGCTCCACGTTCAGGATCTTGCCGCGCAGGGGCAGAACCGCCTGCGTCAGACGATCGCGACCCGTCTGGGCCGAACCACCGGCCGAGTCGCCCTCGACCAGGAACAGTTCGGTCTTGGACGGATCTTTCTCGGAACAATCCTTGAGCTTGCCGGCCAGATAGTTCACGTCCATCGCCGTCTTGCGGCGTGTCAGTTCGCGCGCCTTGCGGGCGGCCTCACGCGCCAGCGCGGCCTCGATGATCTTGCTGACGATGGTCTTGGCCTCGTTGGGGTTTTCCTCGAACCACTCGGCCAGTTTCTCGTTCATCAGCCCTTCGACCGCAGGGCGCACCTCGGAGCTGACCAGCTTGTCCTTGGTTTGGCTTGAGAATTTCGGGTCGGGCACCTTGACCGACAGCACGCAGGTCAGACCTTCGCGCGCGTCATCGCCGGTAAAGTTGACCTTTTCTTTCTTCGCGATCCCGCTGGATTGGGCATAGTTGTTGATCGTGCGCGTCAGGGCGGCGCGGAAACCGGCCACATGGGTGCCGCCATCCCGCTGCGGGATGTTGTTGGTGAAGGGCAGGACCGTCTCGTGATAGCTGTCGTTCCACCACATCGCGATCTCGACGCCGATCTCGTCGCGCTCGCCCGTGATATAGATGGGCTCGGGCATCATCGGCGTCTTCGAGCGGTCGAGATACTTCACGAACTCCTTGACGCCACCCTCGTAGAACAGCTCGGTCTCCAGCCGCTCGGCCGGGCGCTCGTCGATCAAAATGATCCGCACGCCCGAATTCAGGAAGGCCAACTCGCGCAGTCGCTTTTCCAGCGTCTCGAAGGAATAGTCGAGGTTCGAGAACGTGTCGGTCGAGGCCAGGAACCGCACCTCGGTTCCGGTCCGGTCGCCACATTCGCCAACCACTTTCAGGTGCTCGGCGGTCTCGCCGCGTTCGAACCGGGCGAAATGTTCCTTGCCGTTGCGCCAGATGCGCAACTCCAGCCAGTCGGACAGGGCGTTTACCACCGACACGCCCACGCCGTGCAGGCCGCCCGACACCTTGTAGGAGTTCGAGTCGAATTTCCCGCCGGCGTGCAGCTGGGTCATGATGACCTCGGCCGCCGAGACGCCTTCTTCGGGGTGGATGTCCACCGGAATCCCGCGGCCATTATCGCTGACCGAGACGCTGGAATCGGCGTGAATCTTGACCGTCACATGGTCGGCGTGACCGGCCAGAGCCTCGTCGATGCCGTTGTCCACGACCTCGTACACCATGTGGTGCAGGCCCGAGCCGTCGTCGGTGTCGCCGATATACATCCCGGGGCGTTTGCGGACAGCCTCCAACCCCTTGAGAACCTTGATAGATTCCGCGCCGTATTCCTGATTTGCCTGTGCGTCTTCGGACATGCCGTCAGTACCTATATTATTTTGGTAACTTATACGTTCTCTGGTGGGGAATGTCACGTCATCCCCCCAGATTTTGTGCCGGTTCTTTCGGGCGCGGGCCGAGTTGCTCGGCCGACCTCAGACGGTCACAACCGATCCAGATCGGCGGCGATGTCAGCGGCGATTTGGCGGGCATCGACATCGCCGCGCTCGGCCGACAGGCGCAGGCCCAAAAGGTCGGATTGATAGCGCGCCGCCAGCCGTTCGGGATCATGGTCGGCTCCGATCTGCCCTTCCGCCTGCGCCTGCCGGAACAGATCGGCGAAACAGGCTTTCATTCGCGACAGATGGGTTGCGGCCAGTTGCGCCAGATCGTGGTCCTTTGCGCTCAACTCGGCATAGGTCTTGGCCAGCATGCAGGCCTTTGCGGGCGCATTCGCAGCCTCGACGACCAAACGCGGCTGGGTTTTGAGCGCACCCAGCGGCCCCAGCTCCCGGGCCAGGGCGTCAAGCCGGGCAATACCTTCATCCGCATAGCGCTCCAGCGTCAGGGCATACAAGGCATCCTTTGACCCGAAGGCGGCGTAAAAGCTGCCTGGCTTCAACTTCAGCGCACGCTCGAGATCCTTCAGGGACGTGCCCGCCCAGCCCTGACGCCAGAACAGGTCTCGGGCCTGCGCGATCAGCGCGTTACGGTCATAGGCAGGTTTGCGGGGCATGTGATCACCAATTTTTGAACGATTACTCAAATATATACTTGAGTGATCGCTCAATAAAGCCTATTTCGGACTCAGCCGCCAGAAAAGGAGACCCGAAATGGCCGAATTCCCCTCGCATGACCTGAACACCGCCCCCGAAGGCTCAAAACCCCTGCTCGAGAAATCGCAGGCCGCGTTTGGCCGCCTGCCGGGCCTGCACAAGGTCATGGCCGAAAGCCCTCAGCACCTTGAGGCCTATCAGGTTCTGCACCTCCTGTTCCTGCAGACCGATTTCGACAATGACGAGAAAACCGTCGTCTGGCAGACCATCAACGTGGAAAACGAGTGCCACTATTGCGTTCCGGCCCATACCGGCATCGCCAAGATGATGAAGGTGTCGGACGAGATCACCGAAGCGCTGCGCAATGAAACCCCGCTGCCCTCGCCCAAGCTCGAGGCGCTGCGGACGTTCACGCTTCAGGTGATGAACCAACGCGGCAACGTGACCGACGCGCAGTTGCAGGCGTTCTTCGATGCGGGTTATTCGCACCGCGCTGTTCTGGACGTGATCCTGGGACTGGCGCAGAAAACCATGTCGAACTACGTCAACCACATGGCCCGGACACCGGTGGACGAAGTGATGCGTCCGTTCCTGTGGGAACGCAAGGTCGGCGAGCCGGCCTGATCCGGTCAGGCGGGGGTGACGGTCGAGCCGTCACCCGCGTCATTGACCACGAAAGACTGCGCCCGATCGCCCAGTTCGGTAAACAGCTCGGGGCCTGTTCCGGTCATCCAGGCCTGCGCCCCCAGCGCGCAGATTTCATCATACAGCGCCGCCCGGCGGTCTGCGTCCAGATGGGCCGCCACCTCGTCCAGCAACAGGATCGGCGGCGCCCCGACCTGCGCGGCCAGCGCCCGCGCATTGGACAGAATCAGCGACACCAAAAGCGCCTTCTGCTCTCCGGTCGAACACTCACTGGCCGCAACGCCTTTGGCCGCATAGACCCCATGCAGATCTGACCGGTGCGGCCCCACCAATGTGCGCCCCGCCGACAGGTCGCGGAACCGGCTTTCGGCCAACGCCTCCAACAGATCCTGCGCGCTTTCGGGCATGTCCCCTTCGGACTGAACAAGTTCCAGTTCCGCCGAGGGAAAGGCGGTCTCGGCCTGTTCCTGCGCCGAGCGCAACTGCGCCAGAGCACCCAGCCGCGCAGTATGAATGCGATGCCCGGTTTCGGCCATCTGTGCCTCGAGCGCCGCGTACCAATGCGCGTCACGCACCTGCTCTTTCAGCAGGCGGTTCCGTTCGCGCATGGCCTTTTCATAGGTCAACGCCGCCTCGGCATGGCTTGGGTCGAAACTCAGCGTCACCCGGTCCAGAAAGCGCCGCCGGCCTTCGGCGCCTTCGATCCAAAGCCGGTCCATCGCGGGCATCAGCCAGACGACCCGCGACAGCTTGCCCAGATCGATCTGGCTGGCTGCCTTTCCGTCGATCCGAACCTGCCGCGCCGCACCTCCCTCCGACCAGGTTTCGATCTCGGACCGGCGGCCCTGAACGTCCAGCAGACCGCTCAGCTTCCAGCCCAGCGCCTCGGGCCGGCGCGTCATCTCGGCGGCACTGGCCCGGCGCATGCCCCGGCCGGGCGAAAACAGGGATACTGCTTCGAGGATATTGGTCTTGCCGGCCCCGTTCGGTCCGTACAAGGCCACCGGCCGCCCGTCCAGCGCCAATCGCGCCAGCTTGTGCGACCGAAAATGCGAAACCTTCAATTCGGTCAGGGCCAAAGCCATGACCCCTCCCTTCATCCTTGCACAAACACGCGCTCCGGACGCACCCCGCGCCCGCGCGATCAGACGCGCATCGGCATCACGACATAGACCGCGCTCTGGTCATTGCCTTCGCGCATCAGGGTCGGGTCGCCCGCCGAGTTGAACAGGAACACCGCGTTCTCGCGGTCCACCTGGCTTGCGATTTCCAGCAGGTATTTGGCGTTGAACCCGATTTCCAGCCGTTCGTCGCCATAGGCCACGGCCAGTTCTTCCTCGGCCGCGCCACTGTCGGGCGCATTCACCGACAGGACCAGCTTGTCGTTTTCCAGCTGCAGTTTGACCGCACGGGACCGCTCGGACGATACGGTGGCCACCCGGTCGACGGCCTGGGCAAATTCTGCCGCGTCCACTTCCAGCTTGCGGGTGTTGTTCTGCGGAATCACGCGGGTGTAGTCGGGGAAGGTTCCATCGATCACCTTCGAGGTCAGCGTGATGTCGGGCGTGGCAAAGCGCACCTTGGTTTCGCTGACCGACACCGCAATATCCATGTCGTCATCTTCCAAAAGCTTGCGCAGCTCACCCACCGTTTTGCGCGGAACGATCACGCCCGGCATGTCCTCGGCCCCCGCCGGAAGATCGGCGTCAATCCGGGCCAGGCGGTGGCCGTCGGTGGCCACGCAACGCAGAACCTTTCCGCCTTCGGTGCCATCGGCCACATGCATGTAGACACCGTTCAGGTAATACCGCGTCTCTTCGGTCGAGATGGCGAATTTCGACTTGTCGAACAGCCGCCGCAGCAGGGCCGCCGAAGCGGTGAAGTTCGACTGGTATTCCGAGGACGCCATCACCGGGAAATCCTCTTTCGGCAGGGTCGCCAGCGAGAAGTTCGACCGCCCCGCCTCGACCGTCAGTCGCCCCGCCGCGCTGTCGGCGGTCAGCGTGACCAGCGCGCCATCGGGCAGCTTGCGCACGATCTCGTGCAGGGTCGTGGCCGCAACCGTGGTTGCACCCGCCTTCTCGACCTGCGCGGGGGCCTTGTCGACCACCTCGATATCCAGATCGGTCGCGCGGAACAGAACCTGATCGCCCTCGGCCTCGATCAGCACATTGGCCAGGATTGGAATCGTGTTGCGGCGTTCCACAACGGATTGGGCCTGCGAAACGGCCTTGAGCAGCGTGCCGCGTTCGATGCTGATCTTCATACCCTCAATTCCTCTGATTTGAGTGCTTACATGGGCGGGACTGGCAAGTTAGCGGTTCAGCCCTGAGGCACAAGGATTTTTTACCGTTTTCTGTGTCGGAACGTGCAAACCGTCAAGGTCCCGCGCAGCCCTGCACTGCAGTTCCGGGGAAATCGTGGAAAAATGCGCACAGAAAAACCGCCCCCGCGCAGGGCCGGGGCGGTTTGCCGAATTGCAGGGGCTCAGGCTTCGAGCGCGCGGCGCAGCATCTCGACATCTTCGGCGATCTGACCGTCGGTCAGCTTCAGCTCTTCGATGCGTTTGACGCCGTGCATGACGGTGGTGTGGTCACGTCCGCCAAAGCGGCGGCCAATCTCGGGCAGCGACCGGCTGGTCAGCTGCTTGCACAGATACATCGCCACCTGCCGCGGGCGGGCATAGGACCGCAGGCGTTTCGGCCCGATGATGTCGGACAGGCGAATGTTGTAATAGTCGGAAACCTTGCGCTGGATCTCTTCGACGGTGATCTTGCGCTCGGAGGCGCGCAGCACGTCGGCCAGACAGTCCTGCGTAAGCTCCATGTCGATCTCGCGACCGACCAGCGAGGCAAAGGCGAACAGCCGGGTCAGTGCCCCTTCCAGAACGCGCACGTTGGTCGAGATGCGATGGGCCAGGAATTCCAGAACGCCATCGGCGATTTTCAGATCGGGATAGGTCTTGGTGTGTTGCTGGACCTTGGTCTGCAGAATGCCCAGGCGCAATTCGTAATCGGTGGGATGCAGGTCAACCACCAGGCCGCATTGCAGGCGCGACTTGACCCGCTCTTCCAGGTCCTTGATCTCACCCGGCGCGCGGTCGGCCGAGATGATGATCTGCTTGTTCTGATCCACCAGCGCGTTGAAGGTGTGGAAGAATTCCTCCTGCGTCGAATCCTTGCCAGCGATGAACTGCACGTCATCGACCATCAGCACGTCGACCGAGCGGAACAGGTGTTTGAAATCCATCATTCGGCGTTCGCGCAGTGCCTGTACGAAACGGTACATGAACTGTTCAGCCGACAGGTACAGCACGTTTAGCTCGGGGCGTTTGGTCTTCAGCTCCCACGCGATGGCGTGCATCAGGTGCGTCTTGCCCAGTCCGACGCCGCCATACAGAACCAGCGGGTTGAAGGTGACGGGGCCGCCTTCCGAAACACGGCGCGCGGCGGCATGGGCCAGTTCGTTGGGCTTGCCGACGACGAAGCTGTCGAAGGTAAAGCGCGAGTCCAGCGGTGCGGCCTGCAACGACTCGAGCGCATCATTCGCGACCGACGCTTCAACCGGTATGTCGATTTCGGCAGGCTGGGGCTTGTTTTCCACGGCGGGGGCTGCGGGGCGTGCGGGCGAATTCGCGGCCACGCGGAACGCCAAGCGCTGGACCGATTCTCCGGCCGTGTTCAGTTCGTACAGGATGAGGTCAGCGAAATTCTGGCTGACGTAGTTGCCCATGAAGTTGGTCGGAACTGAAAATACGGCCACGCCACCTTTCAATTCCTGAAATTCCAGAGGTTCGATCCAGGTCGTAAAATTGTTCCGGCCCACAGCCTTGAGCAATTTATTACGCAGTTGTCCCCATTTTTCTTGTGTCATCCAGCGCCTCACGCATCCCATCTTTATTGGCCAGCCGGCCTTTTTTTGTAACCGGTCTCCCGGCTCTTTCGCGTTCACTCGACAACAGCTTCCTGTTCGCCAAAACCGGTCGGTCTGGCGTCAGAAACGTGCTTTCCGCCAACGCTCTGTTCTGGCACATCCGAAGCCATGGATGCTGGGCCGGCAGAGCGCGCCACAGATTGCAATTTATTGACAGGGCCAAGATCACCGGCAGACCCGAGATCCCGAGCAGATCGACGAACCCGGCAGAACCGGTCGCCGACATTCGTCCCCGAACCCTTCCGATGCCCGTCGGTCAGATCGCGGAAACAGCCTGTCCCCCCAAGCGAGTGAATCGCTGGATATGTCGTAGCAAGAGGCAGAGGGGCCGGGCAACGAAACTCTGATATTGACTCGGGTCTTCGGGCGAAAGAATCTCTCGGTTTTGTGAAGGCGCGGCATTCTGGCAACAACGCAAAAGGCGCCGCACGGGGCGACGCCTTTTTGTTCGTAAATCGTCAACGATTGTTGACGTAAAGTCAGCCCAGCGCTTTGACCCGTGCCGACAGGCGCGACATTTTGCGGGCTGCAGTGTTCTTGTGGAACACGCCTTTGGTGACGCCGCGCATCAGTTCGGGCTGGGCCGCGCGCAGGGCTGCGGTTGCGGCTTCCTTGTCGCCGGATGCGATTGCTTCTTCGACCTTGCGCAGGAAGGTGCGGATGCGCGAACGACGTGCTTTGTTGATTGCATAACGCTTCTCGTTCTGACGAGCGCGCTTCTTTGCCTGGGGCGAGTTTGCCATGTGTCTCTGACCTTTGTTCGGTACGTTTGTCTAGGGTTGCACGTCACGGATATCCCCGCACCGGATCAGAAATCACGAGTGTGAATCGGGCCAAGCGGGCCGCACGCGCATGTATGGTCGCGGTCAATAGCCAAGTTTTCAGGCTTTGCCAAGCCGATTCTCGGCCTTGTTGCCCGCCGGAAAAAAGGCGGGCAGCGCCCGCCTGATCCAACGGTCCTGTCGGCGCCACCTATTTGTCGCGGAACTGGGCCGCGCGCTTTTCAAGGAATGCGGCCATGCCCTCTTTCTGATCCTCGGTGGCGAACATCGAGTGGAACACGCGCCGCTCGAACAGCATGCCCTCGCTCAGCGGCACCTCGTAGCTGCGGTTGACCGCCTCTTTCGCGGCCATCGCGGTCAGCAGCGATTTCTCGGCGATCTTCTGGGCCGCGCCGGTCGCCTCTTCAATCAGCTTCTTGGCCGGCACCACGCGCGACACGAGGCCCGAGCGCTCGGCCTCTTCGGCATCCATGAACCGGCCGGTCAGGTTCATGTCCATCGCCTTGGACTTGCCCACGAACCGCGTCAGGCGCTGGCTGCCGCCCATCCCGGCGATGACGCCCAGATTGATTTCCGGCTGGCCGAACTTGGCGGTGTCTGCAGCGATGATGAAATCGCACATCATGGCCAGCTCGCACCCGCCGCCCAGCGCATAGCCCGCGACCGCCGCGATGATCGGCTTGCGGATCGCGGTAATCCGGTCATTGGCGTCTGCGAAAAGGTTGGTGGTGTAGACATCGACAAAGCTCATCTCGGACATCTCCTTGATGTCCGCGCCCGCGGCGAATGCCTTTTCCGATCCGGTGATGACGATGCAGCGCACCTTGTCATTGGTATCCGCGTCCTCGAGCGCCTCACACAGCTCACCCAGAAGCTGAGTGTTCAGCGCGTTCAACGCATCGGGTCTGTTGAGCTTGATAAGGGCGACGTGGTCTTCGATTTCGACGATGATCGTCTCAAAAGCCATGAGGTCTGAGCTTTCGGTTGTTCCGTTCAGGTCCAATTCCTTACCACGCGAAAAACTCGGATCAAGCTATCTTTGGCATTGCGCGCAATAGAAGGTCGACCGCCCCGACTGGGTGATTCTGCGGACCTCGGCCCCGCAGCCCTCGGTCCGGCAGGGCTGGCCCTCGCGCCCGTAGACGTCGAAACTGTGCTGAAAATATCCAAGCTCTCCATCGGCTTGCCGGAAATCGCGCAGTGAGGATCCACCGGCCTCGATGGCCTCGGTCAGCACCGTCCGGATCACCGGAACCAGGGCTCCGACACGCCCGGCCGAGATCTGACCCGCCTTGCGACGTGGCGACACTCTGGCGCGGTAGAGCGCCTCGCAGACATAGATGTTTCCCAGCCCGGCAACGATTCTCTGATCCAGCAGCGCCGCCTTGACCGGTGTGGACCGGCCGCGGAAGGCGTCGATCAGATAGGTTTCGTTGAAATCGTTGCCCAGCGGTTCCGGCCCCAGCACGGCCAGCAGCTTGTGCTGCTCGGCGGTGGCCGTGGGCATCAGATCCATCGCCCCGAACCGGCGCGGGTCATTGAAGGTGATGCGCGCACCATTGGCCATGTGAAACACCACGTGGTCATGCTTCTGCGGCATCGGATGGTGATGTACGAACTGTCCCAGCGGATCGCCCGACACGGTCATGCGGCCCGACATGCCCAAGTGAATCAACAGAGTCTCGCCGCCGCTCAGATCGGCAAGGATGTATTTCGACCGCCGCCGCAGACGCTCGACCCGCTGGCCGGTCAACCGTTCGGCCATCCGCTCGGGGAACGGCCAGCGCAGATCGGGGCGGTTCACGTCCGCCCTTTCGATCACCACGCCTTCCATCGCCGGGGCAAGGCCGCGTCTTACTGTCTCGACCTCGGGCAATTCGGGCATTAGACGGCTCCTATTCCAAAGGGCCGCATTGTGCCCCGGTTTCCAGGCCCTATAACAGAGACGAAATTCGACGAACGGCAAGGCTTATGTCCGACAACAGCGACAAGACCACTCATTTCGGTTTCGAAACCGTCCCCGAGGCCGAAAAGGCCGGGCGCGTGCAGGGCGTATTCAACTCGGTCGCGTCGAAATACGACGTAATGAACGACGTGATGTCGATGGGCATCCACCGGGTCTGGAAGGACGCGATGATGGACTGGCTGGCGCCACGCCCTGGCCAGCGCCTGTTGGACGTGGCGGGCGGTACGGGCGACATCTCATTCAGGTTCCTCAAACGCGCGGGCCACGGCCATGCCACCGTTCTGGATCTGACCGAGCCGATGCTGATCGAGGGCCGCAAGCGCGCTGAGGCTGCGCAGATGGCCGACAGCCTGGACTGGGTGGTCGGCGACGCGATGGCCTTGCCGTTCGAGGACAACACCTTCGACGTCTACACCATTTCCTTCGGCATCCGGAACGTGACCCGCCCGCAAGAGGCCCTGAACGAGGCCTACCGCGTGCTCAAACCCGGCGGGCGACTGATGGTGCTGGAATTCAGCCAGCTGCCCAATGACGGGCTGCAGAAACTCTATGACCTCTACAGCTTCAACGTGATCCCGCGCATGGGGCAGCTGATCGCGAATGACCGCGACAGCTATCAATACCTGGTTGAATCGATCCGCAAGTTCCCAGATCAGGATACCTTTCTGGGCATGGTGCGCGCCGCCGGGTTCGAGAACGCGAAATACCGCAACCTCAGCATGGGCATCGCCGCCCTGCATTCCGGCTGGAAGATCTGACGCATGCGCGGCCCCCACAACATCATCCGCCTGATCCGTACGGGCGCCACGCTGGAACGCACCGGCGCCATGAACGTGGTGCTGGACGCGTTCGAGGCTCCGCGCGCATTGCGGATCCTTGCCCACACCTTAGGCAAACCGTTCCAATGGCTGGGCTACAAGGGCGACCCGAACATGCCGCCGGCCACCCGGGCGCTGACCGCCCTGGGCCCGGCCTACATCAAGTTCGGTCAGGTCCTGTCCACGCGCCCCGATGTCGTCGGCGAGGAGCTGGCCGAACAGCTCCGCGTCCTGCAGGACAAGCTGCCCCCCTTTCCACGCGACGTGGCCATGGCCGAGGTGGAAAAGGAGCTGGGCCAACCGCTGGACGAGATGTTCTCGGAGTTCAGCGAACCGATCGCGGCCGCCTCGATCGCGCAGGTCCACAAGGCCAAACTGGCCAGCACAGGCGAGGACGTGGCCGTCAAGGTCCTGCGCCCCGGCATCGAACGCGCGTTCCGCAAGGATGTGGATGCGTTCTATTTCGCCGCCCGGATCGTCCAGCTTTTCGCCCCCGGTGCGCGCCGTCTGCGCCCGATGGAAGTGATCGAGCATTTCGACGGCGTCGTCCGCGGCGAACTGGATCTCCGGCTCGAAAGTTCGGCGGCTTCGGAATTTGCCGCCAACACGCAGAACGACGAAGGCTTCTGGCTGCCGCCCGTGGTTTGGTCTCTGTCCGCGCGCCGGGTCATGACGCTCAGCTGGGCCGACGGGATCCCGCTGGGTGACAACGCCGCGTTGGACGCCGCCAATCACGACCGCCGCGACCTGGCCAACCGCGTGCTGCGTCTGTTCCTGCTGCACGCCCTGCGCGACGGCTTCTTCCACGCCGACATGCACCAAGGCAACCTCAAGGTCGCCGCGAATGGGGACATCATCGCCTATGACTTCGGCATCATGGGCCATATCGACGAATACACCCGCCGCGTCTATGCCGAAATCCTCTTCGGCTTCATCCGCCGCGACTACAAGCGCGTGGCCGAGGTGCATTTCGAAGCAGGCTACGTCCCGGCCGACGAGGACGTTGATGAATTCGCCCGCGCCCTGCGCGCAGTGGGCGAGCCGATTTTCGGCATGGACGCCACCCATATCTCGATGGGCCGTCTGCTGAACTACCTGTTCGAGGTGACCGAACGCTTCGGCATGGAAACCCGCACCGAACTGATTCTGCTGCAACGCACGATGGTGGTGGTCGAAGGCGTCGCCCGCTCGCTCGACCCGCATATCAACATCTGGGAAGTCGCCCGCCCTGTGGTCGAGGACTATATCAGGCAGTCCATCGGCCCCCGCGCCGCCCTGCGTGATTTTGGAAAAACAGCGCTGGTTCTTGCGCGGTTCGGGCCCCGCCTGCCTGATCTGGTCGAAAATGCCCTGATAGCCCAGACCCGCAAGGATGATCCATCCGGGTCAGATTTCTGGCCCAAGGCCATTCCAGCCGCGATCGGAGCAGCCGCCGGGGCAGTGGCCGTCCTGATCCTTTCGGGCTTTGGCTGAAAGGCGCCGTCGCTTCATCTGGCCAAAAATATCCTCGGGGGGAATCGCGCCCCGGCGCGATGGGGGGCAGACAGCCCCCCTGCCCAGCCCAGGATCAGAGCCGTTCGATGGCGATGGCAATCCCCTGCCCGCCACCGATGCACATGGTGATCAACCCTTTCGACCCGCCGATGCGCTCCAACTCGTACAGAGTCTTCAGCGTGATGATCGCCCCGGTGGCCCCCACCGGATGACCCAGGGCGATGGCCCCGCCATTCGGGTTCACCTTTGCCGGATCCAGCCCCAGTTCCTTGTTCACCGCCAGCGCCTGGGCGGCAAAAGCCTCGTTGCTTTCGATCACGTCGAAATCGCCCGCCGACAAGCCGGTCCGTTCCAACAGGTTGCGCACGGCCGGAACCGGGCCGATTCCCATTACCTCGGGACGAACGCCAGCATGGGCATAACCTAGGATGCGCGCCTTGGGCGTCAGGCCGGCTTTCTCGGCGGCACCCGCCGTGGCCAGAACCATTGCCGCCGCGCCGTCATTGATGCCCGAGGCGTTGCCCGCGGTCACACGCCCATCCTTCTGGAACACCGGCCGCAGCCCGGCCAGGGCCTCGGCCGTGGTGGCCTTGGGATGCTCGTCGACCTTGAAATCGACCATGTCGCGCTTGACCTTGACCTGCACCGGCGCGATCTGGCTGCCGAAATAGCCCGCCTCGATCGCGGCCGCGGCCCGTTGCTGGCTGGTCAGCGCAAACGCGTCCATCTCCTCGCGCGTGATCTGGTGCTCATCGGCCACGTTCTCGGCGGTGACGCCCATGTGCCCGGTACCAAAGGGGCAGTTCAGCGCGCCCAGCATCATGTCCAGCGACTTGATGTCGCCCATCTTGGCACCCCAACGCGCCTGCGGAACGATATAAGGGCTGCGCGACATGTTCTCGGCGCCGCCGGCCACGGCAAACTCGGCATCCCCCAGCATCAGCGACTGCGCCGCTGACACGATGGCCTGCGCACCCGACCCGCACAGCCGGTTGACGTTCATCGCCGGGGTGCCGTTCGGAATGCCCGCCTGCATCGCTGCAACGCGCGACAGGTACATGTCGCGCGGCTCGGTGTTGATAACATGCCCGAACACCACATGCCCGATCTGGTCGCCTGCGACGCCGGATTTCTCAAGCGCGGCCTTGGTCACGACGGTGGCCAGATCGATCGGCGCGGTCGCGGCCAGCGACCCTCCGAACGTACCGATTGCGGTGCGGGCACCATCCAGAATCACGATGTCGGTCATGTCTCTCTCCTCTTGGATTTGCGCGCAGTATGCACCCGCAGTATGGGCCTGTCGCGCGGGACGTTCCGTCATCGGCGGAATTGACAATTCCCGCCCGGACGCGCAAAAAATTCCGCCATGACGGAAAACTCAGACGATATCCTGACACGCCTGCCCGCCCGACTGAAAGAGGCCCGGCGCGCCAAGGGGCTGTCACTGGAAGCGGTGGCCAATCTCAGCGGCGTGTCCCGGTCGATGGTCAGTCAGATCGAACGCGGCGAAAGCAGCCCCACCATTGCGACATTGTGGAACCTGACACGTGCGCTGAACGTAGACTTTGCCGGGCTTCTGGATGAAGAGGTTCAGGGCGACACAATCGAAGTACTGAAACAGTCCGATGTGCCCAGTATCGACAATATGGGGTATGGCTGTCGGATCGGAATCCTTTCCCCGCCAGAAGATGCCGGTGGGCACGAAGTGTACGATATCTGGTTCGAGCCGGACGGAAAACTGATCAGCCAACCGCATGCAAAAGGCTCTCGTGAACATTTGACTGTTTTGATGGGATCGGTCGAGATTGAATCCGGCACTGCAACTGAGGTTCTGCATCAAGGCGACACAGGGCGTTATGCAGCGGATGTTGCGCACTCGATCATTGCGCATAATGGACCGGCACGCGTTTTTCTAATTGTGAAAACCGGTCGATAGGTTCGACCGGCCGCCTGAACAGGCGGCCAGTCCGGATTGATAAATTATTCCTCGTCGGGTAGGTCGTTTGCGCCGCGGGTTCCTCCACGGTTGGAAACCTGGCCGTCTGTACCGGTAATGCTGCTGAGGCTGCTTCCAACATTGCCCCAGCCGCCGTTTCCGCCGCCGCTCACCGCCGAAGCGGTTCCTTTGCCTTTGCTTCCAAAGTCTCGACCAAGCGTGGCCGCACCACCTGAAACAGCCCCGGCCATCGACTGAGCAAGCCCACTGTTACCACCACCGGTATTGCCTTTGCCAGGCCCCGCGAAAGCCGCTGTTGCACCGAACATCAGAGCCAGCGCCGCGGCTGATGAAATCTTAATCATATCGTTTCCCTCCCAGTTGATATGCAAATGAATACGCGGCGTGGAAAAAAGCGGATCACATTGAGTTCAGCAAAAAGTTATCACTTAAAGCTTCCCTAAATCCGTAATGTAAGAAAATTTTCCGTAATACTGAAATTCTCCTATTTCGGAAATACATCCGCTATGATAGACACCCGGGAGCTATGGAGGCCCAGATGGCAAATGCATTCCTATCTCACATCACGGACACCCTCTCGCAGATCAAGGCGGAAGGCCTGTACAAGACGGAACGAATGATCACCTCGCCCCAGGGCGGCGAGATCACGGTGGGCGGACGTCAGGTCATCAACCTGTGCGCCAACAATTACCTGGGTCTGGCCGACCATCCGGCGCTGATCGAGGCCGCGAAGAGTGCGATGGAGCCCAAAGGGTTCGGCATGGCCTCGGTCCGGTTCATCTGCGGCACGCAGGACATCCACCGCGAGCTTGAGCATCGGCTGGCCAAGTTTCTGGGCAAGGACGATTCGATCCTGTTCGCGGCCTGTTTCGACGCCAATGGCGGGTTGTTCGAACCCCTGCTGGGACCCGAGGATGCCATCATCTCGGACAGTCTGAACCACGCCTCGATCATCGACGGGATCCGACTGTGCAAGGCCAAACGCTATCGCTACATGAACAATGACATGAACGATCTCGAAGCCTGGTTGAAACAGGCCCGCGCCGACGGGGCGCGGCATATCATGATCGCGACCGATGGTGTGTTCTCGATGGACGGCTATCTGGCCAACCTGCCCAAGATCCGCGAACTGGCCGACAAATATGATGCCGTCGTCATGGTCGATGACTGCCACGCCACGGGCTTCATGGGGCCGCGCGGCGCGGGCACGCCGGATCACTTCGGCGTCGATGTGGACATCCTGACGGGGACGCTGGGCAAGGCACTTGGGGGGGCAATCGGCGGTTACATCGCCGGGCCGCAAGCAGCGATCGACCTTCTGCGGCAGCAGGCGCGGCCCTATCTGTTCTCGAATTCGCTGCCGCCGTCCATCGTCGCTGCCGGGCTCGAGGCGATCCGCCTGGTCGAAGACGGCGACATGCTGCGCAAGCAGCTGTTCGGCAATGCCAAATACTGGCGCGCCGGGCTGGAAAAGCTGGGGTTCGACCTGCTTCCGGGGGAACATCCGATCATCCCCGTAATGCTGGGCGAGGCGCAGTTGGCGCAGGACATGGCCGCCCACCTGTTCGACGAAGGGGTCTATGTCTCGGGCTTCTTCTTTCCGGTGGTCCCGCGTGGCCAGGCCCGCATTCGCACCCAGATGAACGCAGCGCTGACCCGCGACGAGCTGGACCGCGCCTTGGCGGCCTTTGGCAAGGTCGGCAAAGAATTGGGGGTGATCTGATGCGGCCCAACACGATGAAGGCGCTTGAGAAGTCCAAGCCCGAAGAAGGGCTGTGGATGGTGCAGGCCCCGGTCCCCGAGATCGGCCCCGACGAGGTTCTGATCCGCGTGAAGAAGACCGGGATCTGCGGCACCGACATCCATATCTGGAACTGGGATGAATGGGCGGCGCACACGGTGCCCGTCCCCATGATCACCGGCCACGAATTCGCCGGCGAGATCGTCGAGCTGGGCCGCAATGTGACCGGGTTGAAGATCGGCCAGCGCTGCTCGGGCGAGGGCCACCTGATCGGCACCGACAGCCGCCAGAGCCGCGCGGGCAAGTTCCACCTCGACCCGGGCACGCGCGGGATCGGGGTGAACGAACAGGGTGCCTTTGCCCAATATCTCAAGCTGCCGGCCTTCAACGTGGTGCCCCTGCCCGACGACATTCCGGACGAGATCGGCGCGATACTCGACCCGCTGGGCAATGCGGTGCACACTGCGCTGAGTTTCGATCTGCTGGGCGAGGACGTGTTGATCACCGGCGCGGGCCCGATCGGGATCATGGCCGCCGCAGTGGCCCGCCACGCAGGCGCCCGGCATGTGGTGATCACCGACATCAACCCCGATCGACTGGCGCTGGCGCAGCATGTCGTACCCTCGGTCCGGGCGGTGAATGTGGCCGAGGAAGACCTGCAATCGGTGATTTCCGACCTGGGCATGAGTCAGGGTTTTGACGTGGGGCTGGAAATGTCGGGCTCGCAGGCGGCGCTGGACCAGATGGTCGAGGCGCTGGTGATGGGCGGCAAGATCGCCCTGCTGGGCATTCCGCCCGGCAAATCGCCCGTCGACTGGAGCCGCATTGTGTTCAAGGCGATCACCATCAAGGGCGTCTACGGCCGCGAGATGTTCGAGACCTGGTACAAGATGATCGCGATGCTGCAGAACGGGCTGGATGTCAGCCGGGTCATCACCCATCGCTTTGCCGTCGATGATTTTGCGCAGGGCTTTGCCGCCATGAAGTCGGGAAAATCGGGCAAGGTGGTGCTGGATTGGACCTGACCCTCTGGATAGTTGCCAACGCACCTTCTAGACAGGTGCGCACACATGCCGGGGAGGAAATGAGATGGCCGACAAAGCCAAGGGCGACCGCCCGCTGGAACGCGGAATCGAAGACACGCTGGTGACCGATTTCGCGGATACCCACCGCAAAAGCTATGGCGACTTCCTGCAGCTCAAGACCCTGCTGAACCTGCAAAAAACCTTTCAGGACCCGGCCCAACCCGATGAAATGCTGTTCATCATCATCCACCAGGTCAGCGAGCTGTGGCTGAAACTGATGCACCATCAGCTGGTCGAGGTGCGCCGGTTCCTGCAGCAGGATGAGTTCGGCCCTGCGATGAAGAACCTGGACCGGATCAAGGCGATCCAGCGGCAGTTGATCGCCGCGTGGGAAACCCTGCTGACCATGACGCCCGCTGACTATATGACCTTCCGCAAGGCGCTGGGCAATTCATCCGGCTTCCAAAGCTATGGCTATCGCCAGATCGAATTCATCCTGGGCAATAAGGACACCGCCACTCTGAAGGTGCACGAGCACGACCCCGAAGTGATGGAGATGCTGACCGCCGCCCTGGTCAAGCCGTCGCTGTATGACGAGGTTTTGCACATGCTGGCGCGGCAGGGGTTTGACGTGCCGCAGGACTTGTTGGACCGGGACTATTCAAAGACCTATTCAGGTGATCCGCGCATCGTGAAAATCTGGGCCGAGATCTACCGGAACACTGGCCGGTACTGGGACCTGTATGCGCTGGGCGAAAAGCTGATGGATGTGGAATCGCTGTTCCAGCGTTGGCGCTTCGACCATGCGACCGCCGTCGAACGTGTGATCGGCATGCAGCCCGGCACCGGCGGCTCCAGCGGCGTGGCCTTCCTGCGCAAGGCGCTGGACTTGCGGTTTTTCCACGATCTCTATGACGTACGCAGTGACCTGATGTATGGCGGACAGGGCTGAGCCATGCTGTATCGCGGATTTTCCCAAAGCGAGCTGGAACGCGAATACGCGCCCAGTTCGATGATCGGCGGCGACCTTGCGCCCTATCTGGCGGCCTATTCGGCGCTAAGCGCACAGGCACGGTCGCAACTGACGGTGCAAGAGAACCTCGGCTATGGCGAAACGCCCGCGCAGGTGCTGGATTTCTTTCCCGCCCGAACGCCCGGCGCACCGCTGCATGTGTTCATCCATGGCGGCTATTGGCAGGCGCTCAGCCAGCGCGATTCGGCGATGATGGCGCCCGCGCTGGTCGTAGGCGGGCAGGCCTTTGCAACGGTGAACTACACGCTCGCCCCCGACGCGCGGCTGGGTCAGATGGTCGATGAATGTCGGACCGCGCTGATATGGCTGGCCACCCGGGCCAATTCGCTGGGGTTCAACGCCTCGCATGTCACCCTGTCCGGGCACAGCGCCGGCGCGCATCTGGCGGCGATGGTCATGGCGACCTCGGCCGACCAATTCGCCCGGATAGGCTTGCGGGTGCGCGAAGTCATCCTGATCAGCGGCGTCTACGACCTGGAACCGATCAGCCTCACCCCGGTCAACGATCCGCTGCAGTTGACCCCGGTCGAGTTGCACGACCTGTCCCCCACCCTGAACTTGCCGGCGCCCGGGCCGCGCTATCGGGTCACGGTGGGCGAGCGGGACACGGGCGAGTTCATCCGTCAGAGCCGCGACTATGCCGAAGCGTTGCGCAAGGCCGGCCATGCCGTCAGCTTTGATCTGCAGCCGGGCACGCACCATTTCGACATCATCCTCAAGGACGCGACGTTTCTGAACGACCACCCCTGAAAACGAAAACGGCGGCCCCTGGGGACCGCCGTTTCTTTCGATTTCGGCCGGATCAATCCAGCGTGCGGGTCACTTCCTCGCGCTCGAAGATCTCGATCACGTCGCCGGGGCGGATATCGTCGTAGTTCTCGAACGCCATACCGCATTCCTGACCCGACTGAACCTCGGCCACTTCGTCCTTGAAGCGTTTCAGCGTCTTCAGCGTGCCTTCGTGGATCACCACGTTGTCGCGCAGCAGACGCACGCCGGCCGAACGGCGGGCAACACCCTCGGTGACCAGACAGCCGGCAACCTTGCCGACGCCGGTGACCTTGAACACTTCCTTGATCTCGGCATAACCGATGAACTTCTCTCGGATCTCGGCGCTCAGCAGGCCCGAGGCGGCGGCTTTGACGTCATCCACCAGGTCGTAGATCACCGAGTAGTAGCGGATTTCCACGCCCTTCTGGTTGGCGGTGTTGCGCGCCGAGGCATTGGCCCGCACGTTGAAGCCAAAGACCGGAGCCCCCGACGCTTCGGCCAGGCCGATATCGGTTTCGGTGATGGCGCCGACGCCCGAGTGCAGCACGCGCACGCGCACCTCGTCGTTGCCGATCTTCTCCATCGCCTGCACGATCGCCTCGGCCGAGCCCTGCACGTCGGCCTTGACCAGAATGGGCAGCTCGGCCACGTTCTCGTCTTCCTTGGCCTTCTGCATCAGCTGTTCCAGCGTGGTCGCGGCACCGGCGGCGGCGCGCTTGTCCTTGGCGACCTGCGCACGGTACTCGGCGATCTCGCGGGCCTGCGCCTCGGTCTCGGTCACGTTCAGAACGTCACCGGCCTCGGGCGTACCGTTGAGACCCAGGACCTCGACCGGAACCGAGGGCCCGGCTTCCTGAACGCGCTCGCCTTTGTCGTTGATCAGTGCGCGGACCTTGCCGTACTGCTCGCCTACGACGAAGATGTCACCTTGGCGCAGCGTGCCCTTCTGGACCAGCACAGTCGCAACCGGGCCACGGCCCACGTCCAGCTGCGCCTCGATCACGGCACCTTGTGCGGCGCGGTTCGGGTTGGCCTTCAGCTCGAGGATCTCGGCCTGCAGCGCGATGGCTTCCAACAGATCGTCCAGCCCCTGGCCCGTGATGGCCGAAACCTCGACATCCTGAACGTCGCCGGACATCTTCTCTACGATCACCTCGTGCTGCAGCAGGTCGGTGCGCACCTTGTCCGGGTTGGCTTCGGGCTTGTCGATCTTGTTGATCGCCACGATCATCGGAACACCGGCAGCCTTGGCGTGATTGATCGCCTCGACGGTCTGCGGCATCACCGCGTCATCGGCGGCAACCACCAGAACCACGATATCGGTCACCTGTGCCCCGCGCGAGCGCATCGAGGTAAAGGCCGCGTGGCCCGGCGTATCCAGGAAGGTCAGCGTGGTGCCGTCGTTGGTCTGCACCTGATAGGCACCGATATGCTGGGTGATTCCACCGGCCTCGCCCGACACAACCTTGGTGTTGCGGATCGCATCCAGCAGCGAGGTCTTGCCGTGGTCGACGTGACCCATGATGGTGATGACCGGCGGACGGGGCTGAAGGTCTTCTTCCTTGTCCTCGATATCGGCGATGACGTCTTCGACATCGGCGTCGGACACGCGCACGACCTTATGGCCGAATTCCTCGATGATCAGTTCGGCGGTGTCGGCGTCGATGCTCTGGTTCTGCGTGACCATCATGCCCATGTTCATCAGCGACTTGACGACGTCAGCCACACGTTCCGCCATGCGGTTGGCCAGTTCCGAGACCACGATCGTCTCGGGCAGCTGAACCTCGCGGATCACCTTTTCACGCTCGACCGATCCCCCCATAGCCTTCTGGCGCGCGCGCTCCTGCTTGCGCTTCATCGCGGCCATGGACCGCTGACGCCCACCTTCGCCGCCCGAAAGCGCCTGGTTCAGGGTCAGCTTGCCTGAAC
>NZ_JBXWRZ010000052.1:0-21245 GCF_059613165.1 Ruegeria sp. BHSB172 | reverse complement strand
GAGGTCCGCCGGACTGACCGGATTTCGACTCAAGCTGTTGCATCAACCCTCATATTGCATCGAAACCGCGGCGCAAGCATCCTCGCAGATCGAAATCCCGAAATCGTGATCGCCACCTGCGACGCATCGCGCCGATCACGGCTTGAGGGTGAACCGCCGCCCCAGTGTCACGAACACGCCGTTGGATGTTGCCCGGAACCCGTTCTGGTCGTCGTATTCGTACTGATAACCCATGTTGACCGCCCAGTCCCGGGTGATCGCACGGGAATAGGAGGCGTTGAACACACTACGCTGGCGCGGATTTTTAGGGCCTGACCCTTCGTTTTCCTGGTCGATGAAATTCACGCTGAACGACAGGGCCGACACCGGATTGATGATGTAGTCATAGGTCAGAAAAGCCAGCGTCTGCCGCGTTTCCACACTCTGTGTGCTGGTGCCGACCCGGCGCTGGATGGTTGCCCCGATCCGAGAACTGGCCAACCTGTAGCTATAGTCCAGTTGTCCGATCGGCGTCACCTCGTCGAACGGTCCTCGGGTGAATCCGATATCAAACCCAAAAGTCCCGTTGGCCCGCTGGAAATCACGCCCGAAGGTCGCATTGATGCGCGAGCCGTTCACGCCGAAGGTCTGGTCGATCAGAATATCGGCTGACCCGTCCGGCAGCGTCTTGTTCCAGGAAAAGTCCCAGACGAAATCCTCGGTCACGTTGCTGGTGTTCGAAACGCGCTGGGTGTCGTCAACCTTGCTGTAGCCGATATTCGCACTGACGGTCGTGGTGGCCGAAACATCATAAGTGGCGCCAGTTGACAGAACAGTGGTGTTGCGATCCGTCTGCACGGCGTCATCGGCCTGGAATTCGCGGTAGTTCAGGCTGACGTTGGTCTGCAAGACCGGCGAGATCCGCATCAGCACGCTTCCGAAGAAGTCATTGGCGTTGTTGTCGAACAGTCCTGGATCGATGGTGTTGGAATAGCTGCGTTCACGATAGTTGTAGGAAAACCGGAACCCAAGGGGGTCGTTCAGTCCCGTCTGCCAATTCAGATTGCCGCGGGTATCGACCTGATCGCCGATCGTGCCGATGACATCGGCAGCATCGATCACCCCATCAAGGTTGACGTCGGTCAGCGACCGGTTGAAGGCCAGATCCCGTTCGCGATACGAAGCCAGCAGACTGAAGTTGCTGTTGGCGTTTCTGCGCTGATAGTTCAGCTGGGTAAACGGGTCGGAAAAGCTGCCATCGGTCCCGATGATCGGCTCGTCCGCGATGCGATACAGCCCCGACAGGTCGAATTGCAGGGTCGAGTTCGGAGTCTGGTTCAGAATCCCCAGGGCCAGCGTATTCTCCCACCAGGTGGTCGAGCCCAAAGATGGATCCGTCAGACGCAGGTTGTCGTCGTGCCGCAGCGACGACAGATAGTCCAGCGTCACGGTTAGACCGGTGCCGGTACCCGCTGCACCTGCGGCTTGGCCCACCCGTCGCGCAGGGTTGCGCTGCGCCTGCTGCACGATCAGCTGCTGGCTGGGCGCTTGCTGCGTGGTGGCCGGCTGCGTCGTTGTCTGCTGCCCCGACACCTGTTGGCCCGTGGCGGGCGACACTGCCGCCACGAAAGCGACGCTGCCCAAAAGCGTCAGGCCCTGCCTCTTCCTGAATTTCCCCACCTGTATCTGCCCCTATTCGAACAAGCGGCGCGAGGGTACGACCACGACGTCTCCGGGTTTGAGCACCGTATTGCCCTGAATGCCACCGCCCGCGCCATCATAGTTGTAGAGGTATTTGTTCATCACGCCTGTTTTGCTGTCCACCCGTCGCAATTCGATGCGTTTGCGGGCCGCGAAGTTGGTCAGGCCGCCGGCCTGAGCCAGAACCTGAAGAATTGTCGTGCCTTCCGTCGCCGGAAGCTTTCCGGGAATGTTGACCTCGCCCATGACGAAGACGTCGATCGTTGGCCCTGTCGGCGTCAGGCCGGGAAGGGCCGGGGCCGCAAGGGCTGCGATCGACGCATAGACGGTCGGAGGCGTGTTGAAGTTGTTCGCCAGTGCCGACGCCAGCGCGGTCTGCAACCCGCTGGTCGACTTGCCGGCCGCCCGGATCGTTCCCGCAAGCGGGAAGTTGATGGAGCCGTCAGGCAGAACCAGCACGGTTCGGTTCAGGGTCGGGTCCTCGAGAACCTCGATTTTGAGCGCATCTCCCGGCTGGATCTGATAGGAACCCTGCGCGAAGGCGCCGGTCGACAGCACCAAGGCCGTCACGAAGGTGATCAATGATCCGATGACTGTCCGCATGTTCAATTCTCTCATTTTCCCAAAGTATGCCCATTTTCTCCATTCGTCACAATCGGCCTGACGCAGCAAACGGGATCGGTGCGGCAGAATTGCCGCGGACCTTCTATTGACCGCCGCTCAACTCGATCTGCAGCCGTTCGATCTCGGCTTCGATGTTTGTCACCACATCCGGGGCCGCTTCCCTCGATTGCGCAGCCTGATAGACACGCAGGGCGTCCTCTCTACGCCCGACGGCCTCATAGGCTTTGCCCAGATGCTGCAGGACCACGGGATGATCCGGCAACCCCTTTGCCGCACTTTCCAGATATGTCAGCGCCTCGTCATAGTTGCCCAAGCGATAGGCGACCCAGCCATATGTGTCCTGAAAGGCCGGAACGCGGCTGCCACGCAGGCTCCGCACAAGAACTTGCGCCCGCTGCAGGCTTTCGTCGTCATCGCGGCGGGTCGTCAAAAGGCTGGCCAGATTGTTCGCCACGACCGGCGAGCGGTTGCTAGCGGTATAAGCCTTTTCATATGCTGCAATCGCCGCTTCCCATTCGCCGGCCCACTCATAGCCTTCGGCCTGCAACATCAGCAGGTCCGCGTTGTCGGGCAAGGCGGTCAGTGCTTGCTGCACCGTGGCCCGGACCTGCTGCGGATCTTCATGGCGTTTTTGCAACGCGATCAGCCCCAGCCAGGCCCGCGCCGATTCCGGGTCATCGGCCACGATTGCGCGGTACAGCCGCGCGGCCGCTTCCGGCTCTCCCTTCTTTTCGAGCACATGCGCCTTGACGATCCGCAGGATGTTCGACTCCGGCGCCTCAGCCAGCAGGGAATCCAGGCGGGCTTCGGCTCCGGCAAAGTCGTTTTGAACCACCATCAGACGGATCAGGGCGAGATCGGCTGGCAATCCGAATTCTGGGTCTTCCGCCAGTTCGCCCAGAAACGCCGCCAGATCGCCGGTGCGGTTCTGCCCTTCCATCATCCGCGCCTTCAGCTCGCTGGTTTTGCGGCGTGTATCGGGATCATCCAGCGGGTCGAGCGCCTGCAGCACGGAGTCAAGCCGGGGCCAGTCCTGCAAGGCGACATAAACATCGCCCAACGTCAACAGAAGCCGAGGGTCGGTCGGGGCCTTGCGCAACGCGTCGATCAGGACACTTTCGGCGATCTTCAGATTGTTCTCTTCGATCAGGTGCAGGGCATAGTTCAGGGTTTCGGTCGGCGCGTTGCCGGACAACTCGACCGCAAGCGCCAGCATTTCGCCCTTCAGGTTGCGGTCGCCGTTTCGGTCATGCGCCTGAGCCATCAAGGTCACGAGCTGCGGGTCGCGTGCGTTCGTCTCGAGCGCCGCGCGCAACAGCAGGATCGCGTCTCCAATGGCGTCATCCTCGATCAGCCACGCCGCCTTGAGCTTGACGGCCTCGGTCTGGGTCGGGTCTTCGCTCAGGACGCGTTCGATCACGGCGCGGCCTTCTTCCCGATGGCCGGACAGAATCAGCATCCGCGCGAACTCCACCTCGTTCTCACGTGTCTGCGCCGTGCGCGGAGCACCATCCAGCAAGGCGCGCATCTCGGACAGCGCCCCATCGGTATCGCCCGACTGGAACCGCAGCGCGGCACGCATCATTCGGTATCGCGCGGCATTCGGCCCGCCCGCCGCGATGGTCCGGGTCATTTCCGCGATGGCGGCATCATGGCCGCGATGCTCGGTCAGAAAGGCAATCAGACGCTGAACGGGAAAATAGTCTTCGGACAGCGGATCCGCCTTGGCCCGCAGGATCTCTTCGGCATCGTCCAAACGGCGCTGATCGATGAAATGTTCTACCAGCATCTGCTCGACGCCCTGATCGCCGGGGAAGACGTCGATCATCTGGCGCAGCTGCTTTTCGATCTCGCCCGTCTTGCCCAGCTGCTGAAGAGCGTGGAGCCGGATCGTGTAAAGGTTCCCCTCGGTCGGCGCAAAAGCCAATGCGGCATCCACTTGGTCGATCACATCATACCAATCCTGGGCGCGCACGAGATGATCGATCACCACGTGCCGAGCCGTCATCATGTCGGGGCGGTCATTCAGCATTGCGCGCGCCGCAGCGACGGACTGTCCGACGCCGGCATCGTTGCCATCCCGCACCGCGTCGGTATAGGCCAGCGTGTTCTGCAACGACGCTATCTCGGCCTCTTCCGGGGCCAACTGTGCGGCCTTGGTGACATAGCGCCGCAGATCTTCCCACAGCCCCTGTTCCAACGCCATTTCCGCCAAGGCCCGATTGCCTTCGAGGTTGTCAGGATACTGTTCCACCAACAGCAGATACTGGCGATAGGCCAGTGGCACGTTGCCGCGTTCGCGCTCGAGCCGGGCGAAGGTCAACCGCGCTTCTTTATGTTGTCCGTTCAGTTTGAAAACGTTCTTGAACTCGATCAGCGCGCGCTCGACGTCGCCGTTCTCGAGATGGGCAAGACCGGCCTGATAATGCGCCTCGGCCCGTTCTTCCGCCGTGTCGCAGGCGCTGAGGAAAAGCGCGGCAGTCAGCAGGAATGCCGCGAAGGTCCTGCCAAGAAGGTTTCCGATTGCGTTCATCACGTCACTCCTGCAACTGCCAGCGTCGCTGCCTGATGCCGGGCCATTCTCAACAGCCGGTGCCGCGAAGGACCACGAAGAGCGTTTTGAACATGATCGAAAGATCGGTGCCGAAGGACATCGTTTTCCAGTATTCCGAATCGTGATGCGCCCGCTCGGCGAATGAGGACTGGTTGCGCTCGGATACCTGCCACCGGCCGGTGATGCCCGGCCGCATCACATAATACAGGTGCCCGGGGTACATGCTTTGCTGCTTGACCATCATAGGTCGCGGTCCGACCAGGGACATCTCGCCAACCAGCACGTTCCAGAACTGCGGCAGTTCATCCAGCGACGACTTGCGCAAGAAGGAACCCAAGCGGATGATCCGGGGGTCGTCTGTGAGTTTCTGATTGCGCTCCCATTCGGCACGTGCGTCAGGGTTGGCTGCCAGATGCGCCTCGAGGACGGTTTCGGCGTCCTTCACCATCGTGCGAAGCTTCAGCAGGTGGAAGGTCTTGCCATTTTGGCCGACACGCTTTTGACGATAGAAGGGCTGTGCGCCCTGAAAGGCCAGCAGCACCGAGAAAACCACCACCAGCGGCACGACGATGGGCGCGGCAGCGATCACGAATACAATGTCAAAGGCTCGCTTTCCGAAGCGACCATAAAAACCGGAACACCGATTTGCGGCCGGCAATACCGGAACTCTGCGGTAACCAGTCCCGGCTACCTCCTTAGAATGGATTGTCACTATTTAAACCCCCAGCACACAACGGACACCTACACTCAATCACACACTCAGGAACCAACTACTCGCACGACCTCAAAGCGCTATTCAAATTTTTTTCATACAAATGGGACGCTTCACCCTTTCTTCATTGTTCACATGAATTGATGAACGCCTGCGTCCAAAAGACTAACAAATTCTTAAGGGCTTGCAAAACATTAATGGGCTCGGACCGCACTGTTTGAGTGGGAAGCGCACGGAATTTCAACGGCATGGCGTGGCGAAGCGCACGGGTCGCCCGGTCAGAAAACATCCGTCCATTGTGCATGATTCGGGATCAATGCAGCCGCATGGGCGCCTTTAATCCCGATAATGCCCCGATTTGGCTTTGCGGGCCCGCCCGTTGATTCTGCGTTGCACCGGCTTGCGCGCGATGGCCTGACGGAAACAATCACCTAAAAATGTTTCCATTGCACCTTCTGGGCGGGTTAATGTGTCACTCTGGAGATATGGGGGATGCTCTCTATCTTGATGTTGTGGCACAATGACGTGCATGTTGAGGGCCGATATAGTGGCTTCTCGTTATTTTGTTAGGATTTACCTGTGGTTCAGGGTGCAAGTTTGGGTAATCTCTGGAGAGCCAGGATTTTTTTCGACAAGTCGGAAGGCGACCGAGGTGCCATGTCATCCAGCGACGGGTTCTATCTGGATTATTTCGGCCTAGACCAGCGGCCATTCACTCTGCTGCCCGATCCCGGTTTCATGTACTGGTCGCCGCTGCACAAACGCGGCTATTCGATCTTGCAGTTCGGAATCATGAGCTGCGCGCCGATCACCGTTCTGACCGGAGAGATCGGCGCCGGCAAGACCACGCTGATCCAGCATCTTCTGAAGGACATGGAGGAGTCGATCACCGTCGGGCTGATCTCGAACGCTCAGGGCGGGCGGGGCGAGCTGCTCCAGTGGGTCATGCATGCCTTGGGCCTGCCGTTTGAAAAGGACGCGGCCTATGTCCAGCTGTTTCAGGCGCTGCAGGAATTCCTGGTCTCCGAATACGCGCAGGGCCGGCGTGTCGTGCTGATATTCGACGAGGCGCAGAACCTGACCGTCGAAGGGTTGGAAGAGATCCGGATGTTGACCAACATCAATGCCAACACCGATGAACTGATCCAGCTGGTCTTGGTGGGGCAACCAGAATTGCGCGACATGGTGCTGGACCCGAAGATGCGCCAGCTGACCCAACGGGTGGCCGCGAGCTTTCACTTGGAGCGGATGGATGCGCCGTCGGTCGAAAGCTACATCCGGCATCGGATGAAGGTCGCCGGGGGGACCGGGGACGAATTCACCGAAGAGGCCTGCAAGCTGATCTTCGAAAAGACCCGTGGCGTTCCCCGGCTTGTGAACCAGCTGTGCGACTTCACCTTGCTGTACGCCTGGACCAACGAGACCAGAAACGTGGATGAAAACATAGTGCAACAAGTGATCGACGACGGCGTGTTCTTTGGCGGGAACTCACTCGAGAAGGAGCTGACAGACTGACATGGGCCCGGTTCGCTACTACATCTCGATCTTTCTGCGGCGCCTGCCGTATTTCCTCGTCGTTGCCCTGATCGTATCCGCTGCGTCGATCATCATCGCACGCACCCTGCCGCCCACCTATGTGTCGCAGATGCGGTTGATCGTCGAATCCCCGCAGATTCCGGGCAATCTGGCGGCCAGCACCGTCAACACCACGGCGGCCGAGCAACTGCAGATCATCGAACAGCGCCTGCTCACCCGTCCGATCCTTCTGGACATCGCCGAGGAGTTCGACGTTCTGCCCAATCAAGACGAGGCAAGCCCGGACCAGATCGTCGACACGATGCGCGCCAACACCAGAATCCGGATCGCCACCGGGCGCAATCAGGCCAACCTGATGACCATTACCTTCGAGGCCCGTTCCGGTCGGGTCGCGGCCGGTGTCCTGAACGCCTATCTGACGGAAATCCAGAAGCTCGACGTGAATTACCGCAAGGAGCGAGCCTCGGACACGCTGGAATTCTTTGAACAGGAGGTGGATCGGCTGAGTGATGAGTTGGACCGGCGCAGCGCGCAGATCCTCGAGTTCCAGAACGAAAACTCGGACTCGCTGCCGGCCAGCCTGCAGTTCAGACTGACCCAGCAGGCGACGCTGCAAACCAACATCCAGCAGCTTGATCAACAACTTTTCTCACTGCGAAACCAGCGTGAAAAGTTGCTGGAGATCTATGCCACGACCGGTCAGATCTCGACGATCGGACAACAACCGCAGACCCAGGCCCAGCAACAGTTGGCGCAGCTGCGCAATCAGCTGGACAATGACCTGGGCATCTATTCGGAAAACAGCCCCAAGATCAAAATCCTGCGCGCGCGGATCGCCCGCCTGGAAGAGGTCGTAGCCGCGGAGCAGGCCACCAGCGCCGCAACATCGGGCGCGCAGACCGGGAACTCGACTCTGGATCTGCAACTGGCGCAACTGGATTCGCAGATCGAGTCTCTGGAAGATCAGAAAACCGATGCCGAAAAGCGCCTGGCCGAGGTGACACGGACCATCGACCAGACCCCGGCGAATGCGATTACCCTCGCCGAGCTTCAGCGCGACTACAACAACGTCCAGGCACAGTACAACACAGCGGTGGCGCGGCTGGCCTCGGCCTCGACCGGCGAGCGGATCGAGGTAACCTCGCAGGGGCAGCGGATTTCTGTGATCGAATATCCGGTCGCGCCCAGTTCACCGACCAAGCCGGACCGCCTGATGATCGCTGGCGGCGGAACCGCCTTCGGTATCGCCCTGGGGATCGGGCTGGTCGTTCTGCTGGAACTGCTGAACAAATCCGTCCGCCGACCCGAAGACCTGATCAACAAGTTGCAGGTCTGGCCGATCGCGACAATCCCTTATGTCCGCACGCGCGGCGAGGTCATTCGCGCGCGACTGGCCTGGGCCGTTGTCATCCTGGCCATTTTGGGCAGCGTGCCGGCCGCCGTCTGGTCGGTTCACACGTATTATTTACCGCTCGACCTGATTGCCGAAAAGGTGATCGACAAGCTGGAGGTGTATTGGTGAGTTCTGTTCAAGTCAGCGATGGGAGCGCGTGATGGACCGTCTGCAACAGGCGATTCAAAAGGCCCGAGAGGAACGGGAAAGCCGTCAAAGAACCGTGCCCGCGGAACCGCTGCGGCTTGACCCGGATCAGGCTGTTGCGCCCTCGGTGACGAATGTCGAAACGTTGTGGTCGGATCTACCCGCCATCGAGATCAACCCGCGCGTCGCCTCCAAAAACCGCCTGGTGTCGTTGGAGGGCGGGTCGGACGCCGCGCCCTATGACATGCTGCGCACCAAGATGCTGCAACAGATCCTGTCCAATGGCTGGCGCCGGGTTGCGTTGACGTCGCCCTATGCCGGATGCGGCAAGAGCACGGCGGTCGCAAATCTTGCCTTCAGCCTGGGGCGGCAGGAAGATCTGCGCACCGTCGTGATCGATTTCGACCTACGGCGCCGTGGGCTGGCCGACGTGTTGGGGCAGAGCGGCGCGCACAACATGGCGGACATCATATCCGGTTCGGTACCGTTTCAGGAGCATGCGCGGCGGCACGGCAACAACGTGATTTTCGGACTGAATTTCAGCCCGACCCGCAATCCCGCCGAAATTCTGCAAAGCCGCAGGACGATCGAGCTGCTGGAATGGATCGAATCCGAATACCAGCCCGATATCATGCTATTCGACACGCCGCCGCTGATGGTCAGCGACGACAGCCACGGGTTCCTCAGAAACGTCGATTGCGCTTTGCTGCTAGCTGCGGCCGAAGAAACCAGCATCGACCATATAGATGTGGCGGAACGCCAGCTGGCCGAATTGACCAAGATCATGGGGATCGTCCTGACCAAGTGTCGCTATGTCAGCGGGGCCTTCGGCAATGAATACGGATCGTACTGACGCGGCCCCCGAAAACGCGGTCATCATTCCCCACTACAACGACCTTCCCAGGCTCGAACGCTGTTTGCGGGCACTGATGGAAAATGACACCACCAGCACCGAGATCGTGGTCGTGGACAATGCCTCGTCGGTGTCGCTGGACGCAATTCAGCGCGCTTTCCCGATGGTTCGGTTTCTGGTCGAAACGCAAAAAGGCGCCGCCCATGCCCGCAACAGGGGCGTGGCCGAAACCAGCGCCCCGCGGCTGTTCTTTCTGGATGCCGATTGCGTTCCCGCCGCCGACTGGCTGACGGTCGGACGCCAGGTCGCCGACACCGCCGACCTGATCGGCGGGCGGGTCGACGTGTTTGACGAAACCCCGCCACCGCGCAGCGGGGCCGAGGCATTCGAGGCTGTTTTTGCCTTCAACTTCCGCCGCTACATCGAGGTCCAGGGCTTCTCGGGTGCCGGAAACCTGCTGACGCGACGGGACGTGTTCGACGCGATCGGCGGTTTCACGAACGGCGTGTCTGAGGATCGGGAATGGACCATGCGGGCGGTCTCGCACGGGTACAGCCTGATCTACGAGGACAGGTTCCGCGTCAGCCACCCGTCGCGCCAAGACTGGCCGGCGCTGAAGACCAAATGGCGGCGAACCACTCAAGAGGCTTTTCAGTTGAACGGAACCACCATTCGGGCGCGATTGCGCTGGATGATGCGGGGGCTGGCCATGCCAGCCAGCGCGGTGGTGCATACGCCGAAGGTTCTGACCAGCGACAAGCTGGGCTCCGGCCGGGAAGTCGGTGCGGCCATCGGCACCCTGTATCGGCTGCGATGCCAGCGGATGGTCTGGATGTTGCGGCAGGCCGCAGGGTTCGAGATCTGAGCCGGGCCAAACGAAAAAAGGGCCGCATCGCGCAGCCCTTTTAACATAATCATCATTATGACCGTTTGATCATGCCGCCTTGCGACGACGGGTCAACGCCAGACCTCCCAAGGCCGTCAACAGCAGCAACCCGCCGGCCGGCAGCGGAACCGCGGCCACGTCGAAGTCAAAGGTGATGGCGCCGCCATTGGTGGTCCCCGACGAGTTCGCCCAGCTGAAGACCAGGTTCTGCCCCGGCGCGCCGGTCGACAGGAAAGTGGTATTCAGACGGGTAACACCCGATACCAGCGCCGCCGAGTTCAGCACGGTGTTGGTCGCCGCATCGACCCAGCTCATGGTCAGGCCGGTGAAGGTTCCCAGAATTTTCGCGGTGACCGAGGCCTGTGCATTACCAGGCAGCGGCGCGGTCGGCGTAGTGAAGTTCACCGAATAAACACCCGGACCACCCGTGGTGGACACCGTTCCGACAAACAGGTTGTCTGAGGTGATGTCATAGCTTCCGCCAGCACTCACAGTCGTGATGGCCTTGGCTGTCCCGGTCATTACAAAGGACGCGGCCAGTGCGATCGCGACCATTTTCAAAGTTCTAAACATCTATTCCCACCCTCGTATACTTGAACACATAAAGACCCGGACAGATGTCAGGCCGTGGATTGGATGAAACTAAGGTACACCATCACGTTGTTGTTGCGAGAACTTTTTTAATAATTGTGGCAATTTTTTGGCTTTTGGCGACAATTGACCCCCAAATCAACCATTGGGCGGCTCTTTGTTTCCTTTTGCTCAACACTGCATCCTCCGCCTTCTGGCCCGAATCGGCTTCGCGTCCTCGGCGAGAAGTTCCGATGCGGACACTGCCCAAAGTCGCAAATGAGTGCTGTGCGCCTGCAGCTGCGGAACGCCCGGGCCCCTTGCGAATAAGGTTTTTGCAACCACTCGGTTCCGACCGCCCTCATTGGTTCGGACCGGTCTGCACGCCACTGCGCTGACCGGTGTCGGCGGAACCAGCAGCGCGGAATTGCGTCTCGGACCATTTTTTTGTCCTTCGTCGGCCCAAGAACTTCGTGTAACCTCGCCCATACTGAAGATGACGAGTGTGGGTGCCTGACCGCCGGAGGTATCCGAACGGTTTCCTGGGCCGGGGCGACATTCTGCGCGCCGGTCGGTTATTGAAGAGTATTTTGATGAACGCAGCTGATTTCGACCCCGATGGCCTGCACCTGACTGCCAAACGCATCCTCGTCACCGGTGGCGCGGGTTTCCTGGGATCGCACTTGTGCGCACGATTGCTGGATCAGGGGCATGAGGTCCTGTGCGTGGACAATTTCTTTACCGGGAGACGCGGCAATCTGCGTCATCTTCTGAACAACCCCCGCTTCGAGGTCATGCGCCACGACGTGACCTTTCCGCTGTATGTCGAGGTCGACGAGATATACAATCTGGCCTGCCCGGCCTCTCCGTTCCACTATCAGCACGATCCGGTGCAGACAACGAAAACGGCGGTGCATGGTGCCATCAACATGCTGGGCTTGGCCAAACGGGTCGGCGCCACCATCCTGCAGGCCTCGACATCCGAAGTCTATGGCGACCCCCAGATCCATCCGCAGACCGAAGACTACGTGGGTCATGTGAACCCGATCGGGCCGCGTTCCTGCTATGACGAAGGCAAGCGCTGTGCCGAAACGCTGTTCTTCGATTACCACCGGCAGCACGGCCTGCCGATCAAGGTGGCGCGCATATTCAATACATACGGCCCGCACATGCACCCAGACGACGGGCGGGTGGTGTCCAATTTCATCATGCAGGCTCTGGCCGGAGAACCGATCACCGTCTATGGCGACGGCGGTCAGACCCGGTCGTTCTGTTTCGTGTCCGACCTGATCGACGGGCTGATCCGCCTCATGGAATCCCCCAAAGACGTGACCGGGCCGATCAACCTGGGCAACCCCGTCGAACTCAGCATCCGCGATTTGGCGGAAACCGTGATCCGCATGACCGGCTCGACATCCCGGCTGGATTTCCGCCCGCTGCCGCAAGACGACCCGATCCAACGTCAACCCGACATCACCCGTGCCAAAGAGCAACTTGGCTGGTCCCCCAAGGTGCCCCTGGAGCAAGGCCTCGAGGCCACGATCGCCTATTTCCGGCACCTGGCCACCGCAGCGCCCCAAACCGCTGCCGGCGGGGCATGACCCAGATTGACGATGCAATGCGCCCGCGGTGGTCCATAACCCTTCTGTTGCTGGGTGTGACCGTCGCCGCCGGTCTGTCGATCCTTGCAATCAATCGCGGACCGCTGGTGTATTTCGATACCGGCAGCTATGTGCGGCAGGGCAATGTCGTTCTGTCGATGATCCTGCCGGCGGCGGGTGAACCGGACAGCGCAACCCGAGCAACCCAGAAAACCCGGCACAAGGCTGACGACGACCAGACTGCGGGCGGATCGCGATCAATCTTCTACGCCGTTTTGGTGGCCGCATTCTGGCGCGTCGGATGGCTGGCCGGTCTGGCGTGGCTGCAACTGGGCCTTGTGCTGATGGCTGTCTGGCTGGCGATGCGGATGCTTGGACGCGTCGCGCCGACGGCACGTTCGACCGCTCAGTTAGTCTGCCTTCCGCTGCTGGCCGCTTCGACGACGTCGCTGCCCTTCTATGTCGCCTACGTCATGCCCGACATTTTCACGCCGGTCATGCTGATCCTTGTCGCCGCCGTGGTGGCTGCAGGCCACCGGATGCACGTTTCCGAGGCACTGGTAGCACTGGCGCTCGGCACCTTTTCTACGGTCCTGCACCCGTCGCATCTGGGCATCGCGGTGTTAATGGTTCCTCTGGTCGTTCTGGCCGCCGCGTTACGGATCGGCCAGGGGCGCTGGCTGGCGGCCGGGTTCGCGACGTGCCTTGCCGTGTTCGCGATCGCCGAACGGAAAGCTTTCGAAGTTGCCGTCGAAACCGTCACCCACAAAGACGTGGTCTATACGCCCCACATCACCGCCCGCTTGATCGTCGACGGGCCGGGGCTGGCCTATCTGGACGATGTCTGCCCTGCGCCGGACCTGGCGACATGCGCCCTGCACGAGGCCCTGACATGGTCGGATGATCCGTACCGCCTGACCGCGTCACATATCATTTTCGAGCGGTCCCCGCAGCTGGGCTCGTTCCGGTTGTTGCCGCCCGAGGATCAGCAGGCCATCGCCTTGGAACAGCGACAGTTCTTTCTGCTCGTCCTGTCCGCCTATCCCGTCGCGACGGTAACCGCATTGGGCAAGAACGCCCTGAGACAGCTTGGAACGCACAGCGTGGCGATGACGATCCCCAACTCGGCCACGATACGCAACGCCAAAAAGCTCTCGGGCCTGTCCGAAGATCAGCTTGCCGTCCTGGACAAAACGACCCTGAAACGATCCCAGACCTGGATCGACCCGCTGGTGGGGGTCCACTTCGCGATCTACGCGGTCTCGGGGGCGATCGTGGCCGTTCTGCTGCTGTGGCCTGCCCAGGTCGCTGCGCCCTACCGGGTGTTTACGCTGTTCCTGTTGATCGGAATCGCCATAAACGCGCTGGTATGCGGCGGCGTTTCCCAGCCAGCCGACCGTTACGGGGCGCGGGTCATGTGGCTGCTGCCCTTCGCCGCCGCCCTGCTCGTTCTGGTGCGAAATCCACGCTACAGACCACGAACGCCCACCGAGGATGAATGATGCAAAACGACCAACCGACGATCAGTGTGGTGATGCCCGCCTACAGGGCCGAACACCTGTTGCCCCGGGTGCTGCCCCCTTTGATCGAGATGTTGAAGGCCGGCACGGTCCAAGAGGTTCTGGTGGTCGATGACCAGTCCCCGGACGGCACGGCCGCGCTGGCCCGCGAAATGGGGGCGACGGTCTTGACGACTCCGGTCAATGGCGGGCCGGGCGCCGCGCGCAATCTGGCGGCCGAACAGGCCACGGGCGACATCTTGTGGTTCGTCGATTCCGACGTCATCGCCTGGCCGGACGGCCCCGAACACATCCGCCGCGCCATGTCCGAGGACAATGTCGGCGCGGTTTTCGGATCCTATGACGACGCGCCGGACGGGCAGTCGTGGTTTTCGCGCTACAAGAACCTGCTGCACCGCTATCACCATCAGCGCGCCCGGCGCGAGGCACGCACGTTCTGGGCCGGGTGCGGCGCCATCCGCCGGGACGTCTTCCTCGAGGTGGGCGGCTTTGACGTCAAGACCTACGAGATCCCCTCGATCGAGGACATCGAATTGGGCTATCGCATCGCAGAATCCGGCCGCCGCATTCTGGTCGAACCGCGCCTGCAGGGAAAACATCTAAAGATCTGGACGATCCGCAACAGCCTGAGCACCGATATCTTCTGCCGGGCCCTGCCATGGTCCCGCCTGATGATCTCGCGCGAGGGGCTGACGGACGATCTGAACACCTCCATGGCTGAGCGCGCGCGCGCGGCCGTCGCGGGGCTGCTGATTCTGTCCATTCTGATTCTGCCGTTCTGGCCAGGCCTTTGGCCTCTCCCCCTGATCCTGCTGGGTATCGCCTTCGCGATCAATCTGGACCTGTTCAGAACAATGGCCGGGCATGGTGGGCTTTGGTTTGCCGTCAAATGCCTGCTGTATCACCAAGTCTACTATGTCTACTCCGCGGCCGTATATGTCTGGTGCCTGTTCGAATACCACGTTCTGGGTCAGCGTCAGAAACTGCAGGTCAGGCGGAACTGAGCGGCCGGTGCGGGTCTGAAACACGCACAAGATTCGCCCTCCCCGAAGGTGAGTCCTGCCCCGGGCGCCACTGAAACAAAACAATCCCCCCGCAGACGGGCCATTGTTTACCTTGGGTACATATTCAAATAGGGCGTATTGGAACCGTTCGACGTTGCGGCGGTCATGCCGGCGCCAGCCGTCCCGCCCGCCGGACACAGACTGCGGAAGTCGGTGTGATTTCGATGCGCCCCGCGAGAATGGTTTTCTGGTAAAACAAGTGTTTGCAGCCTGTCCAGCCTTTGGTGCAACGCGTCGGCAACTCCTCGACGGCGCAGCCGCGAGCCCAAATCGCGTGGAGGCCGGTAGATGTGAACCAGGTCATTGATCGCTTGCGGCGCGCGGCGCAACTTTCGCGCGTCGGGCACTTTTTGAGCGGCCTGGGATCACGAAGCGAGCGTGTGACAGGAATTTGTTGCGAAGTTGGTGCAGCCTCTAGTAGCCTGACCCAAGCTATTTTGTGTGAGATTTGGTGTGAGTGAATTGAAAAACGATACTGTTCCGGTCGTCGTCATCGGTGGCGGACCAGCAGGTCTGACCGCTGCATACGAACTTCAGAAACTGAGCGACAAGCATGTCCCGCGGGTCTACGAGGCCTCAGACATGGTGGGCGGCATCTCGCGCACCGAAACCCACAACGGATACCGCTTTGACATCGGCGGGCACAGGTTCTTCACCAAGGTGCGCGAGGTCGAAGACATGTGGCACGAGGTGATGGGGGATGACTTCATCACCGTCCAGCGCCTGAGCCGGATTTTCTATCGCGGCAAGTTCTATGACTATCCGCTTCGCATCTTCAACGCGCTCGGCAATATCGGCCCGTACGAGACCTACAAGATCATCGGCAGCTTCATCAAATGGAAGATCCGGCCGAAGCCGCAGGAAGACACGTTCGAGGAATGGGTGATCAACCGCTTTGGTGGCCGGCTCTACATGCATTTCTTCCACAGCTACACCAAGAAGGTCTGGGGGATTCCCCCGTCCGAGATCCGGGCCGACTGGGCCGCGCAGCGGATCAAGAACCTGTCATTGCCCAAGGCTGTCTGGAACGCCATCTCGGGCGCCAATGACACGGCCAGCCTGATCGAGGAATTCCAATACCCCCGCCTGGGCCCTGGCATGATGTGGGAAAAGACCCGCGACCTGATCCGGGAACAAGGCGGCTCGGTCGAGACCCATTCCGAGGTGTTCCGGGTCAACCGCGAAGGCAACCGGGTGACTTCGGTGGACATCCGCCACTGGAACGAAAAAGGTGAGAAAACCACCGAACGGGTCGAGGCCGACGAGTTCATCAATTCGATGGCCGTGCGCGACCTGATCCATGCCTTCGACCCGCCGCCGCCGCCCGAGGTGATCGAGGCCGCCGACCGACTGAAGTACCGGGATTTCCTGATCGTGACGCTGGTGCTGAACCACGCCGACCCGTTTCCCGACAACTGGATCTACATCCACAGCCCCAAGGTCAAGGTCGGGCGCATTCAGAACTTCCGCGCCTGGTCGGCCGAAATGCTGCCCGACCAGAATACCGCCTCGATCGGTATGGAATATTTCTGCCAGAAGGGCGACGGGCTTTGGTCGTCCAGCGACGAGGACCTGAGGAAGCTGGCCAGCGAAGAGCTGGAGCAGCTGGGCCTGGCCAAGGCGTCGGACGTGATTGACCACGCCGTGATCCGGCAGCCAAAGGCCTATCCCGTCTATGACAGCGAATACAAGGACGCCCTGGACACCGTCAGCAGCTGGCTGAAGACGCTGGAAAACTTCCAGACGGTGGGACGCAACGGGCTGCACCGCTACAACAACCAGGATCACTCGATGCTGTCGGCCATGTATGCGGCCCGCAACATCCTGGGAGAAAACAACGACGTGTGGGACGTCAATGTCGAGAGGTCCTATCATGAGGAATTCGAGGCAAAACCCAAAAGACAGGCGGCCCGGGCCGAGCGTGTCGGCAAAGGCGCCGTTCTGGAATGAACTGCAACCCAACGGGTTGCCCCTTGCCCGACCTGTAAAAAGTCCGGTCGGGCAAGGACTATGCCGTGCAAACCAGGCTCTGGGCCCGAGTGGCACCGCTAACGACCTTTCCTTTTCTGATACCGTGCACCTTCGGGCCGTTCCATGAACCGCAAATTACGCAACCGCCTTTTCACCTTTCACATCTGGCTGGGGCTGCATCTGTCGATCTTCTTTGCCTTTCTGTTCCTCACAGGTTCCATTCTTGTCTTCGGCAATGAAATTCAGGCACTGACCCGCCCCGCAATCTGGACCACCGCCGCGGAAGAGGACCGCACGGCCAGTTTTGGAGCGATCTACAAGGGCATCAAGGACGCGCATCCTCACAGCACCGTTCAAACCATCACCAAGCGTCCCACCCCGTGGTTCGTCGACCGGGCCGAAGGCCGCACCGGCTGGGGCGAACAGGTCGTCTTCTGGACCGATCCCGCCACCGGCGCGCTTGTCGAGACCACCGGCTATCCCGGGTTTCAGAAAATCCTCCGCGAGCTCCATGTCAAACTGCTGTCGGGTCAGAGCATCGTCTACAAGGCGGTGGCGGCGACCTCGATCATCCTGCTGTTCCAGATCGTCAGCGGCCTGATCACCTATCGGCGGTTCTGGAAAGGGTTTCTGCGCTGGCCCACAACGGCCAACGGCCTGCGGCCTTGGGCCGGCGGAATGCACCGGCTGACCGCTCTTTGGGCCACGCCCCTGCTGCTGATCAGCGGTGTCACCGCCTTCATCTTTCTGTTGGGTGATTTCGGCATAGACGGCCACCGCCCCAAGCCACAGCCAGCGGCCGCACGGGAAACCGTGCTGCCCGCCGGATTCACACCCGATCTATTAGATCGGGCCGAGGCCCGCGCGCGCACGGGCCTGCAGGGGTTCGAACCCACGGGCGTGACTTTGCCTGGCAAGACCACCGAAAGCTTCCGCTTCGTGGGATATCTGCCGTCGATGCCGCATATTCGAGGGCTCAGCACCGTGGCGGTGGACCCCACCACGCTCGAGATCACGGGCGCCTTCACCCCGAATGACAACACCAGCCTTGCACGCTGGCGCAACGTCGTCGACGAGCTGCACTACGGGTTCTGGGGGGGCGCCTTTTCGCGGGTGCTGTGGCTTGTCATGGGGCTGATCGCAACCGGCGTGGCCGTGACCGGCGCCGTGATTTTTGCCGCACGGCTAGCCCCCGAGGCCGCGCAATATGGTCCGCTGCGGCGGATCTGGCGTGGGCTGGGCATCTTCCGCTGGGGCTACCTTCTGCTGGTGCCAGCGGTCGTGGCCGCCGGCCTCTACAATTTCGGCCCCGGCGCCCATCGCACCAGCCGCGTCGCCCCGGCCGATGGAATGCCCCCGGTCGCCCGGCTGATCCTGCGCGACCCGCTGAGGGCCGGCAAGCCACTCGACGTCGAACTGCGCGTGCGGGACCCCGCGCTCAGGATCGCGCGGGTCGAAGTCAACGGCCAGACCCCCGAGGTGACCGGCCCTCAGGCCGCCGCCGACGGCCCGGCCAAGGCGCGATTCAGACTGAACCCCGCGCAACAGGCCAACGACATCATTGCGCATCTGGCAAAAGAGGACGGCAGCGAAACGGTCGTCACCTTTCACCTCGGGCCGCCGATCTGGTGAGGTGATGAGCATCGGGCGCAAAATACGAAAAAATGGCGGCCAGGCGCGGAAACGGTCCAATTTCGCCCTGTTTTGCCGATACGCTCGGTGCTCAGGTGTCGGATTGCCATAGGCGGGAAGTTTCCGGGACGGCCGCGACCATTTTCATGGACGCCCCCCGGGTGAGTATGAACAGAATTGATTTTGAGTAGGTCAGGGTTTTGGGTTTCATGAACAAAGTTGCAGAACCAATCGGCACGGATCGCGCCAACACGGATGAGCCGGGCACGCCGGATGTCACCGGCATGAGCCTGAGCGTGGTCATTCCGGCCTACAACGAGGAAAACGCCGTTCGCGCGACCGTGGAAGACGTTCGCGCGCATCTCGGGCCGCTGAACATCCCCTACGAGATCATCGTGGTGGATGATGCCAGCGAGGACGGAACCCGCGCCGAAGCCGAAGCCAGCGGGGCAACCGTCACCTTCAACGACGTCAATTCGGGCTATGGGGCCAGCCTCAAGCGCGGCGTACGCATGGCGCAGCATGAATACGTGGCGATCCTCGATGCCGACGGCACCTACCCTGCGCGCTACCTGCCTGAAATGCTGGCCCTGTGTCGCGATCAGGACATGGTGGTCGGGGATCGGGGCGCCGCGATGAAAAACGTGCCGCTGCTGCGGCGGCCGGCCAAGAAATTCCTGTTCGCCTTCGCCTCGTTTCTGGCCGAGCGCAAGATCAACGACCTGAATTCCGGGCTGCGGGTGTTCCGCAAATCCGAGCTGATCCCGTTCCTGCCGCTGCTGCCGCAGAATTTCTCGTTCACCACCACGATCACGCTGTGCATGACGTCGAACGGCAAGCGGATGATCTATGTTCCGATCGAGTACGGAAAGCGGATCGGCAAATCGAAGATCCGTCCGATCGATTTTCTGAACTTTATCATCCTGATCCTGCGCATCAGTACCCTGTTCAACCCGCTGCGCGTTTTCATCCCGCTGGGTCTGGCTTTCTTCACGCTCGGGTTGGTCAAGTTCATCGTCGACATCTTCTACTGGAACCTCAGCGAGACCGCGGTGTTTTCGTTTTTGGCGGCCATCATGATCTGGTCGCTGGGGCTGATTGCCGACATGATTTCGCGCCTCCACCTGCGGCCGTGACATGGGGCGCCTGCTACCCTCCGATCCGGTCACGCGCCGCTGGTTGATCCGGCTGGTCGGGTCCGGCGTGATGCTGGCCGGTCTGTTCTGGCTTTTGCCGGCTGACGCGATCGTGGCGGCGCTCAAGGCCATTCCGCCCCCCGTGTTTCTGGCCGTACTGGTTCTGTTCCTGCTGGCCCATGTCGCCGCAGCGATGAAATGGTGGCTGTTGTTGAATCGTCGGATTTCGCCCCTGCTGGCGATCCGCGCCCATTTTGCCGGCCTTGCCGCCAACCTGTGCCTGCCAGGCGCGATCGGCGGCGACACCGTACGCGCAGCCATGGCGCAGGCCGCAATGCGCGACGGGGCCCAAGTGGTTGCTACGGCCACGGTGGACAGGGTGATCGACATGGTGGCCCTGCTGACCCTGTCCGGGCTGGGTCTGGTTCTGGTCTGGGACGGCGCGACCGGGACGACGGCGATCGGGGCCGCGGCCGTGATCGTGCTGACCGTGATGGTCGGAATGGTCGCCCTGCCGTGGTTGCTACCGCTGATCTGGCGCGCCTTCCCGGCCGTGCCGGGGCGCAGCTTTGCCCTGAGGCTGGCCGATGCCCTAGCCGGGTTTGCGGCCCGGCCCGGCCTTCTGGCCATCGTCTTCTCGGCTTCGGTTCTTATTCAACTTTCGCTGGTCCTTCTGGCCTGGTGGCTGGCACGGGCTGCGGGCGTTTCGGTGGACGCCGGCGCGTGGGTCTTTGCCTGGCCCCTGGCCAAGATCATCGCGGTTCTGCCTGTGTCCCTGAACGGGCTCGGGCTACGCGAGGCGACGCTGGCCGGGTTCCTCGTGCCCTTTGGAGTCAGCGCCCCAGCGGTGGTTGCCGCAGGGCTGGTCTGGCAGGTGGTTCTGTTTTCGGCGGGCGGAATCGGCGCGCTGGTTCTGTTGGTCTCAGGGATGAGTCTTGCTGCGCCCACGCGTTCGAGAAAGGAAGAGTGCAAGTGACGGATGTTTCCCAACCCCGATCGGGCGATCAGCCCCATATCATCATCCTGGGCGCAGGTCCGGCGGGCCTGGCGGCCGCCCATGCGCTGGCGGGCAAGGCGCGCGTGACCGTCGTCGAACGGGCCTCGGTGGCGGGCGGCAACTCTGCCTCGTTCCCGGTCGAAGGCGTGGTCTGCGACTACGGCTCGCACCGGTTCCATCCCGCAGCCGAACCCGAAGTGCTGCAGGACGTGAAGACCCTGTTGGGCGATGATCTGCTGCTGCGCCCCCGCCATGGACGCATCCGGCTCGGCGGCAAGTGGATCCATTTTCCGCTCAAGCTGACCGATGCGGTGTTGCGTCTGCCCAAACCCTTCGCCCTCTCGCTGATCGGCGACATGGTGCTGAAAC
>NZ_JBXWRZ010000051.1:0-21901 GCF_059613165.1 Ruegeria sp. BHSB172 | reverse complement strand
CGATGCTGTTGATGCTTGGGGCTGCCCGCCGTGCGGTCGAGGGGGACCGGTTGGTGCGCAGCGGCGGATGGAACAACTGGAGCCCGTCGTTCATGGTGGGCAAACAGGTGACCGGGGCCCGCCTGGGGATCATCGGTATGGGGCGCGTTGGGCGGGCTTTTGCAGCCAAGGCCCGCGGATTCGACATGCAAATCCACTATTTCAACCGCACGCGCTTGTCACCGGACCTGGAGCAGGGCGCAATCTATCATGCCAGTCTCGACAGCTTGCTACCTGTTGCGGATTTCCTGTCCTTGCATTGCCCCGCGACGCCGGACACCACGAACCTGATGAACGCCGAGCGGGTTGCCGCTTTGCCGGATGGCGCCGTGCTTGTGAATTCGGCGCGCGGCGCGCTGGTGGATGAGGATGCCCTGCTGAACGCGATCAAAAGCGGCAAGCTGGCGGCGGCCGGACTTGATTGCTTTGCAACCGAACCGGGCGGAAACCCGGGTTTTGCGCCGTACGAAAACATCTTCATGCTCCCGCATATCGGCAGCGCCACGACCACGACGCGCGATGCGATGGGGTTTCGTGCTCTCGACAACCTGGACGCTTTCTTTGCCGGCAAAACCCCTCGGGATCTGGTGTAAGGCGACCTGAAGGCTGCGGATGTCTCGATCATTGCCGCAGTTCAAAGCCGGGAAGTGTTCCCGTTCGGATCGGTCTAATGCTTCTAGGCGACCGGCCCGGTGGTTTCGCGGGCGATGAAGCGGGCCGAGACCTCGGAAACGGTGGCAGGCATGTCCGGATCATTGATCCGGTCCAGCAAGGTTCGTGCCAGTCTGCGGCCCAGCTTTTTGGGCGAAACCGCCATGGTGCTGAGGGCCGGGATCGCGACCGAGGCATCCTCGGTATCGTCAAATCCGATGATCGACACGTCGCGCCCGGGCTCCAGGCCGGCGCGCATCAACCCGTAACAGGCACCCAGGGCGACCATGTCGCCGTTGCAGACGATGGCGGTCACCTCGGGATGGGCGTCGCGCAGCTTCAGCATCTGCTCCATCCCCGCGCGCTTGGTATCGGGCGAGGGCCAGATGACAGGCGCGGCCAGCGATCTGGCCTGAACGGCGCGTCGATACCCGGCGATCCGGTCCTTGCGGACCGGGTTCATGCCGGTGCCGCCGAAAAACGCGATGTGCCTGTGGCCCAGGTCGGCCAGATGATGCGTGGCCGTTTCGGTCGCCTCAGCATTGCGGATGCCGACATGGTCGAAATCGGGGCTGATGTGACGCAGAAAGGTCACGGTGGGAACCCGATGGGTGCGCAGCAGGTCTAGCGTGTGCGCGCTGGTTTCCAGCGCAGGTACCCACAGCAGGCCGCCGCGCCCGTTGCGGATGAAATCCCGCAGTTGCCTGCCCTGCCGGTCCGCGTCGTCGCGTGTATCCAGGATAGAAACCAGATACCCCTCGGCCTCCAGCAGCTCGACCGCACCGCTGACGACTTCGGCGTTGAACGGGTTTGCGAACTGGTTCAGAACAAACCCGATTTCCCGGTTCTCGCCCGACCGCATCGACGCCGCGCGCGAGTCCGTGACATAGTGCAAGGCCTCTGCCGCCTGCAGCACCTTTTTCCGGGTCTGCTCGGAAATCCGCCCGGTTCCGCGCATCACCTGACTGACCGTCGGAATCGAAACTCCGGCGGCTTTGGCGACACTGGCGAGGGTGGGTTTGGCGGGCATTTCTCGGACTTCTGGTATATCGTTGCATCATCAAAATGCCCAACCCACATGGGTATTGCAACGTGCAATTCCTGCGAACTTCAAAACATCGGGCCAACCGATTGGCAAAAATTCGTTGACGTAAGATATATCGTTATACCATGCTGGCCGCATCGCTTGGGGTGAGTCGCTGCTCGACACGCACAGCAAACCGACCCCACCAGGCAGAACGGGCGAAAGGCCCAATCGAAACTCTGGGAGGAGTCCATGTCAATTCAATCCAAGCTGGTCGGTGCCGCATCCGGCCTTGTTCTGGCCCTGGCCACAAACGTGGCGCAGGCCGAGGTTCTGTTCTGGTCGACGCAGGCCAAGCCGGTCGAAGAGGCGCAGGCCATGCGCGAACAGGTTCTTTCAGGCTTCGAGGGTGGCGTGGACTACCAGCCCAATGACGGCGGCCCCTGGCTGACGCGTCTGCAGGCCGAATTGCAGGCCGGCTCGGGTACCATCGGCGTGCTGGGCGCGCTGCATGGTGATTTCTCGGCGATGAACCCCGCTGATCTGGTCGACCTGGATGATCTGGGTATCGCTTCGGCCTCGGACACGTTCAACGAACTGGCCAAGCTGGGTACTAACAGCCTGCAATACATCCCCTGGATGCAGGCCAGCTATATCATGGCGGCCAACAAGGAGGCGCTGCAGTACCTGCCCGAAGGTGCCGACATCAATGCGCTGACCTATGACCAGTTGATCGAATGGGCCGCCAACGCGCATGAGGCTGCGGGCGAGCCGAAATTCGGCTTTCCGGCCGGACCCAAGGGCCTGAAGCACCGCTTCTTCCAGGGTTATCTGTACCCGTCCTATACGAACGGCGTGGTGCGGACCTTTGCCAGCGATGAAGCCGTAACCGCGTGGGAAAAATTCCGCGAGCTGTGGGCACATACCAACCCGGCCTCGACCAATTTCTCGTTCATGCAGGAACAGCTGCTTTCGGGCGATGCCTGGATCGTGTTCGACCACACCTCGCGTCTGGCGCAGGCCTTCAACGAGCGGCCTGATGACTTCGTGGCCTTCCCGGCCCCGGCGGGCCCGACCGGGCGCGGCTTCATGCCGGTTCTGGCTGGGGTTGCGATCCCCAAAACCGCACCGGACATGAAAGCGTCCAAAGCTCTGGTCGCCTACATGATGAAGCCGGAAACCCAGATCGCCACGCTGCGTGCCACCAACTTCTTCCCGGTCGTCGCGGTTGACCTGCCCGCGGACCTGCCGCCGGCCGTCAAGGCCGCAGGCGACGCGGTCGCCAAGATGAGCGGCTCGGCCGATGCCAACCCCGGTCTGCTGCCCGCGGGACTGGGCGACAAGGGCGGTGACTTCAACCGTGTCTATACCGATGCGTTCGAGCGGATCGTGCTGGCGGGTCAGGACATCCGCACCGTGCTGGACGATCAGAAAGGCGCGCTGGAGGCGATCATGCAGGAAACCGGCGCGCCCTGCTGGGCTCCGGATGCACCTTCGGACGGTCCATGCCCCGTCGAATAAGGGTCTGACCTGATCCCGACACCGGGCTTGACGCGGGCCCGGTGTCCCCCGAACTCTCTGCCCGAAACCACCGGAACTTCCGCAAGGAAAGGAGCGATCAGATGAACGCTCGTGTGTTGCCCTATGTGCTGATCCTGCCCGTGACGGCGTTTCTGTGTCTGTTCTTCCTGTATCCTTTCGTTCTGGTCGCAAAACAGGCCTTCGACACCGGGGACGGATTCACGCTGGACAATTTCCGGCAGGTGGTCGGGTACTGGAAATTCCCGATCTCGTTGCAGAACACGCTGCTGCTGGCGGCGGCGGTGGTTCCAGTGCAACTGGCGCTGGCGTTGCTGATGGCCACCATGGTCAACAAGATGCAGCGCGGGCGCGATCTGGTGCTGTATGTGTGGACCATCCCGCTGGGTATCTCGGATCTGGCTGCGGGCATCATCTGGCTGGCAATCTTCGAACAGTCGGGTTTTTTGAACTCCATGCTTGCTGGGCTGGGCGTGGTAGACCGGCCGGTGAATTTCCTCAGTTATCAGCACCCTGGCGTGGTGTTCCTGGCCATAGCCCTGGCCGAGATCTGGCGCGCCACCGCGATCATGCTGGTGATCCTGGTGGCCGGGATCGGCCTGATCCCCAAGGAATATTACGAGGCGGCAGAGGTCTTTGGCGCCTCACCCTGGAAACGCTTCACCCGCATCACCCTGCCGCTGCTGCGTCCGTCGTTGCAGACGGCACTGGTGCTGCGCGTGATCCTGGCCTTCGAGGTGTTCGCCGTGGTGCTGGCCCTGGGGGGAACCCTGTTCCCCGTCCTCATGAGCGAAACCTACGCCTATCAGTTCGACCTGCTTGACAGCGGCGCGGCGGCGGCGATGGCGCTGATCATCCTCGCCATCTCGATCGGGTTCACCCTGATCATCCTGCGCGCCCTGCGTGTCCCGAAAGGAGCCACGATATGACGACCGTCACGACCGATGTCTCCGCGCCCGATACGCGCCGGGCCGGACGCTATGTCTACATCGCCGCGGTGGTGCTGCTGTGCGCCTGGGTGCTGGTGCCGCTATATTTCCTGCTGATCAACACGCTGTCCTCGCCGGAAACGGTGAACAGCTTTCCCAAGCCCTTCATCCCCGAATTCGACCTGGGGAGCCTGGGGTTCTTTGCAGGCTTCGCGGGCATCCTGACCGCGCTCAAAAACTCGATCCTGGTGGCCGGGCTGACGATGATCATGTCGATCCTGATCGGCGCGCCGGCAGGCTATGCCCTGTCGCGGTTCGACTTTCGCGGGAAAGAGGCGTTCCGCCTGCTGATCCTGCTGACCCGCGCCTTTCCGCTGCCGCTGCTGGCACTGCCCTTGGCGGTGATGTTCATCCAGACCGGGCTGGATGACACGGTATTCGGCCTGTCCCTTGTGCACACCACGCTGGCGCTCCCATTTGCGGTGCTGATCACCTTTTCGCTGTTTTCCGGCATCCCGCTGGAACTGGAAGAGGCCGCTTGGACGCTGGGTTGCACCCGGCTGACCGCCTTCACCAAGGTGGTGCTGCCGCTGATCCTGCCGGGGATCACGGCCTCGGCCATCTTCGCCTTCGTGATCTCGTGGAACGAGGTGTTTGCCGCCGCCGTCCTGACGATCGAGAACCGGACCCTGACGGCCTTTTTGCTGCAGAACCTCGACACCTCGCCGCTGCATCTGAAATTCGCGGGCGGTTTCATCCTGGTCGTGCCGGCGCTGATCTTCATCTTCGCCGTGCGCAAATACCTGTTCGCCATGTGGGGCATCGCCAACCGCTGACAGCCCCAAGGAGTTGGAATAATGGCAGAAATTCAAATCAAGAATGTCGCGAAACGCTTTGGCAGCTATCAGGCGCTGCACGACATCAACCTGACCATCCGGGACCAGGAATTCATGGTTCTGCTGGGGGCCTCGGGCTGCGGCAAGACCACGCTGCTGCGGATCATCGCCGGGCTGGAGACCGCGACCGAGGGCGAGGTCTGGATCGGCGGGCGCCGGGTGGATCACCTGCCGCCCAAGGATCGGGGCATCGCCATGGTGTTCCAGAACTATGCCGTATTCCCGCACCTGACCGTGTTCGAAAACATCGGGTTCGGCTTGCGGATGCAGAAACTGCCCAATGACGAGGTCAAGCGCCGGGTCGAGCGCACTGCGGGCCTGATGCATATCGACCAGCTGCTGGGGCGCTATTCCGGCGAGCTGTCCGGCGGTCAGCGCCAGCGCGTCGCCGTGGCCCGCGCCCTGGCGATGGAGCCCGACGTGATCCTGATGGACGAGCCCCTGTCGAACCTAGACGCGCTGCTGCGGATGGAGATGCGGGCCGAGCTCAAGGGCGTTCTTGCCGAAAGCAACACCACCGCCATCTACGTCACCCACGACCAGGTCGAAGCCATGAGCATGGCCGACCGGATCAGCGTGATGCATCAGGGCAAGATCGTTCAGGCGGCCTCGCCGATCGAGGTCTACCGCAACCCGGCGGCCGAGTTCGTGGCCGGGTTCATCGGCAATCCGCCGATGAACTTCTTGCCCGCCACTCCGACCGGAGACGGTAAATGGACAGTCGCGGGCCAGATCCTCGACGGGCCGTCCCGGACCACGCCGCTGCATTTCGCCATCCGCCCCGAGGATCTGCGCCCGGCCGACACGGGCCTTGCCGCCACAGTCAAGGTGGTCGAGCCCCTGGGCGCGCACCTTCTGGTCACCTGCAGCGTGGACGGCGCCCTGTTCCGCGCGGTTCTGGACAGCGATCTGAAAGTCCGCCGCGGCGACACCCTGACCTTGGCCCCGCAGCCAGACCGGGTGCGCTGGTTCGACCCCGAAACAACCCTGGCCGTAGCCTGAGGAGCGCGAAATGAAACAGGATCTGATCGAACAGGCCCGCGCCGTTCTGGCCCGTAATGACCGGGGCGACTACACGGTGCCCACCCACGGCCTCTATCCGTTCCAGTGGAACTGGGACAGCGCGCTCAGCGCCCTTGGGTTCTCGCATTTCGACGAAGCCCGCGCCTGGCGCGAGATCGAGACCTTGTTCCGGCATCAGTGGGATGACGGCATGGTGCCGCACATCATCTTTCACGAGATGAATGACGGCTATTTCCCGGGGCCGGACGTCTGGGCCACGGGCCACGCGGTTCCCACCTCGGGCATCACGCAACCGGCGGTGGCTGGGTTCGCCGTGCGGCGGATCCATGCGCGGGCGAAGAACCGGGCGCTGGCCGATGCGCAGGCCCGCGCCCTACTGCCCAAGATTCATGCCTGGCACCAATGGTTCTACACGAACCGCGACCCGCAGGGCACCGGACTGGTCGCCATCATCCACCCGTGGGAATCGGGGCGCGACAATTCGGTCGATTGGGACGCGGCGCTGGCCCGGGTCCCGACCGAGGGCGTGGCCCCGTTCCAGCGTCGTGATGTGGCCCACGCCAACCCGGCGCACAGGCCGACTGATGAAGAATACCGCCGCTATATCTGGCTGGTACAACATTTCCGCGACCTTGGCTGGGATAATTCCAAGCTGCATGACGCCTCGCCGTTCCGGGTTGTTGATCCGGGATTCAACGCGATCCTGATCCGCTCGTGCCTGGACTTGGCGGCGCTGGCCGACGACCTGGGCGAGGCCGAGATCGCAAGCGCTTCGTGCGCCTACGCGCAAGCGGGCATCGCGGCGATGGACGCCCTGTGGAGTGAGACCCGCGGGCAATATCTGTGCTTTGACCGTGTCACCGGGGAGCTGATTGACAGCCCTTCGATCGGCGGCTTGTTGGCGGCGTTCTGCCCCGTCCCCGAGCACCGCGCGCAGGCCATCGCCCAGCGGTTGGACGCCATCGGTGCCGCAGTCCCGTTTCTGGTGCCCAGCCACGACCCGGCGGCCCCGGAGTTCGACGGTCTGAGGTACTGGCGAGGCCCGGTCTGGCTGATCGTGAACTACATGATCGCCGATGGGCTGAAACGCGCGGGCCAGAGCCGGATCGTGCAGCGGATCGTCGACGACAGCCTGCGCCTGATCGAACAAAGCGGCTTTGCCGAGTATTACGACCCGGTCACCGCCGAACCCTGCGGCGGCAGCAGCTTTACCTGGACAGCCGCAATGGTGATCGAGATCCTGAACGCGGAAACCACCCCGGCATGAGCGGCGCGCCACCGGTCCCCACCCAACGGGCATGGGCCTGACCGATGGTGGGCCCGTCCATTGTTTCCGCCCCCGGGCAGGAGGACTGGGTAGAGCAAGCCCTTCTTGCGGAATTGCGGACAACCGCGCCGCAAGGGGTCAATGACAGCGTCACGCTGATTGCGCAGGACGGCTCCAAACGGGTGGGCGGCCTGCATGGCGCAGCCTCCTATGGGTGGCTGCTGATCAAGACCTTATGGATCGATCCGTCCCACCAACGCCGCGGTTTGGGCCGGCAGTTGATAGACCAAGCCTTCGCCGAGGCGCGCCAGATCGGGTGTCATTCTGCATGGCTGGACACATCCAACCCGGCCGCCGCGCGGTTCTATGAGGCTTCGGGATTCGAGCCCTTTGGTCGCCTGACCAACACGCCCACGCAAAGCCCGCCCGGACATTGCCGTTGGTTCTTTTGGCGCGCCTTGCCGTAGCCGTGGCCACGCCGCCCTCACAACCGTTTGGCCGGATCGAACACCTGTTGCCACCGCTGAGCATAGCGGGATTTATCTGCCTTAGGCGCAAGGGCGGGAACCACCGGAGGCGTACCCGCCAGAACTGCCTCGATCGATTTGCGCCACGCCTTGGGATCGGATCCGCACGGAATCACACCGCTTGCCCCGATCCGGTCTCGCAGACCGTCGACCATGCTGACGATGACCGGACGCCGCGCCGCGCGCGCCTCATCCGCCACCAGCCCATAGGCCTCCCACCGCGAGGGCATCGCCACCACGTCCACGGTCCGATAGGCTTCGGTTGGGTCGTCGGCGTGGCCACGAAACTCGATCCGCTGGTCGCCTGCGGCCAAGGCCACAAGGCGGTCGCGCTGGCTGCCCTCACCAAAGATCACAAGCCGCGCGTCGGGGTTGGGGCACATACGAAACCCTTCGATCAGAAGATCGAAGCCTTTCTGCGGCTCGAGCCGTCCGATCGCACCGATGACCCGGGCCACCTCGACCGGCCCGGCTGCGCGGGCAACCGCGCTTAGGTCAACCTGGGGCGAAATCACCCTCAGCTTGGATGCGGGGGTCAACCGCCGTTCAGCCATCCAACCGGCCTGCGCCTTGCTGACGGCGATGACCTGATCGAACAACGAATAGGTCACGCGCAGCATCGCAAAGAACCGCCGCTTGTGCGGCACGTTCAAGGCGGTGAAAGACCGGGTATAGCTGTGCTCGACATGCACCAGCCGCGTGGTGGGATGCATCGCCCGCAAGGCCGAGAAGGCCGGCAGGCAGCGCCAGCCGGGGGCGATGTGGCACACGATGACATTGGCGTCGAAACTGCCCCAGCTGAAGGCGGTCCGCTTGACCGGGCGAACCTCTTGGTGGACTTCGCCGGCCAGTTCGGGCAGCTGCGCAAGATGGTCGAGCATACGCATGACTCCGCCGGCCGTGGTGTCATCAACAAGGTGAAGAACGGTGATCTTGGACATTTGGAAACCTCGGTTCAGATGGAAGTCTGGCGGCGCATGAGGCGACCGGCTTGAACAACAGGCGCTGGCCCGACCGCGCGCAGGGCTGCGGCTGCGATGATGGTGGTCAACGTTTTGGCGGGTTCTTCGATCAGGGGCCGGGCGCTGGTTGAAACCGACCGCTGCGCAAGCTCCCAAGCCTTGTGCGGATCCAGATTGCTGACCGCCCGGCGCGCAAGATAGCGCAGCTGATAGGCGCGCGCCGCCGCCTCGTGCCGGGCAAAGAATTCGGGGTTCAGCGGACGCAGCTTGTCGACCATCCGCTCCCACGCCTGCAACTGCCGGTCCAAAGCCGCCGACAGGCCGGTCGCGTGGATCCGGTAGCGGGTCAGCAACCCAGGTACGCCTGCGATTTGCCAATCCGTCGTCAGCACCAGCCGCAGCCAGCATTCGATGTCCTCGGACTGGCGGAAGGTTTCGTCAAAGACCCAGTCGCGCTTGGACTCGAACGCCGGACGGTAGGCCAGATCGAGCAAGGCGGATTTGCGCATCACCGCTGCCGATCCATTGCCGATCGGGTTGCGTTTCAGGACATGTGCCGCCGTTACGTCCCGCAGGCGCGGCGACTGGCGGACGCGCATCAGCCGACCACCCTCGTCAATCATGGCACTGCCGGAATAGCTGATCGCAAGGTCGGGTTCGGCCTGCAGGTGGCGCACATGGGTGGCCAGCTTTTCGGGCAGCCACAAGTCGTCGGCGTCGCAGAAGCCAACGAACTCTCCCCGCGCGGCCGCAATGCCGGTATTGCGCGCCCCGGCCAAGCCACGGTTTTCCTGCCGGATCACCCGCACTTTTGGGTCGGTCGCATGGGCGCGGGCAATGGCCCGGGTTTCGTCTTGCGAACCGTCATCCACGATGATGATCTCGAAATCGTCATGGGTCTGCGACAGCAGCGAGGCCAGAGTCTCGGCGAGGGTCGCGGCGGTGTTGTAGGCGGGAACGATAATGGATGTCTGGGGCATTTTGGGTCTCCTGGTTGGGATCAGCGGGCAAACAGCGCCTGACGGATCGGGCGGGGCAGGGCGGGGGCCAGTGCCGCGCCAAGTGCAGTGGGCACACCGCGCCGAATGGGGTTGAGAAAGCTGCGCGCACTCAGCGCCAGACCGGCGCGGGCATAGGCGCGGGCCATCGACGGTTCTGCCCCCAGACGCAGCGCGCGGCGGGCCAGATACCGCATGTAAATCGCCTCAGATGCAGGCGATGGTGAAACGCCATAGCGGGCCGCCGTTGCAACCGCCCTTGCGCGCCCGGCCCGCATCGCCTCGAGGTCCGAAGACAGACCGCTGCCGCTGGTCCGGTACCAGACCTGCAGGCGATCGACGCCGATGATCACGTGGCCTTCGCCTGCCAAGCGGATCAGCAGCTCGAGATCCTCGTTGTGGACCGCAGCCGGGTTCAGTCCGCCGACAGCAGCGAACACCTGGCGGCGCACTGCAAGGTTCGACATCGTGCACACCGCATTTTCCGCCAGCAGGTCTGGAATGGTCAGGGGATCGGTGGGAACCGTTGAGCGCGTCGGACAATCGCCGGGGGTTTCGGAAAAGAACCCGATCTGGCCAAAGGCCGCATCAATGCTGGTATCTGCAAACAACCGGTCCAATTGGGCCAGCTTGTCGGTGACCCACAGGTCATCCGCGTCGCAGAACGCGAGGATGTCGCCGGTGGCCACTGCCGCACCATGGTTGCGCGCAGAGCTGGGGCCGCGATTGGGGTTGGCCTCAACCCGCATCCGGGCGTCGCGCGCGCAAAATTGCCGGACAACTTCGGTCGTCTGGCGCGAGGCCTTGTCGCCCACGCAGATGAGTTCGAAATCCGCAAAGCTCTGCCCCAGCAGGCTATTCAGGGTGGCGGCAATGGTTGCTGCGTCATTGTGGAAGGGAACGATGATGGAAAACCGGGTCATTGGGCGCGCGCCTCCTGAGTGATTGTAGAACCCCGCGGCAGCAGCGCCCAGGAAGCGGCCAGCATGATGGCGCTGCAGGTGCAGACGTACCCGACGGCGACGGGCATCAGGCCGAGCGGCGCCATCAGGGCCGTGTTGGCGATCAGGCCCACGGCCAGAACCGTGCTGACCCGCAATTCGGTGACGGGGCGGTTTTCCGACCGCAGCCACCCGGCGACAGCCGACCAGATCACCGTCGGCAGGGCCGCAAGGCACAGAACCGATACCACCGGGGCGATTTCGGCCCAGCCCTGTCCCAGCAGCAGCGGCACATAGACCGGGGCCAGTGCCGCCTGCAGCAAAACCAGCGGCGTCAGGATCAGCAGCGACAGGCCCAGCCCGTGACGCAGCGCCCCGTGCTTGTCCTCGGCCGCGCACAGATGCGGGAACAGAACGACCGAGAAGGCTTGCGTGAACGAAGTGGCCAGCCCAAGGCCCGCATTGAAGGCCATGAAATAAATGCCAAGTGCCTCGGCGCCCATCATTGCGCCCACCACCAGCTTGTCTGCCTGCAGGCGCAGAACCTTGACCAGTTCGACGCCCAGAACGGCCCAGCCGTAGACCGCGAAAGGTTTCAAGGCTGCAAACCCGGCCCGACGATCAGGCGACCACCGACGCAGGCGGCGCATCAGCACCAGCCAGACAGGTGCAGTCAGCAGGCGCGGCAGAACCAATGCCAGAGGCGAGGCCCAGACTACCGCAAGCAGCGCCGTCAGGGCATTGGCCCCCACGACTTGCCCGCCGGCGATCGCGGCGGTCTGCTGCAGCTTGCCCTCGCGCATTGCCAGTGCGGCCTGAACCAGGCCCGCCGGCATGAACAGGTATTCCCCGGCCAGCACCGCCAACAGCATCGCCAGCATCGTGTGGCCCATGGCGAACAGCGCCGCCGCGACAGCCAGTTGCAGCAGGCACAGCCCCGCGCACCAGACCCAGAAGATGCGGTGCGCCGTGTTGCACCGCTGCGCCAGCTCCTCGGGCGGGGCCTGAATGATACGCTGGTTCACCCCGTTCTCGGTCAGCGCCTTGAGGATGTCGCCCGCCGCCAGAGCCGCTGCGGCCAGACCGATCGCTTCGGGGCTCAGGGTACGGGCAACGGCCACCACGACGACCAGCCGCGACGCCTTGGCCGCCACTTCGGAGGCGGTATAAGCCAACAGGTGCCGCAGAAAACCGGAATGTGCAAAGCTGTGCGTCATGACGCCGTGATCCCGAAAAACAGTTGTTGGTTCCGTTTTACGGGTGGCCAAGGTCTGTGTCCCGGACGCGGTCGGACGGGGCAGAGGACCGTTCGGAGAGGGACCTATCCGAATGGGACAAGCCGTCATCCCGATGCCGGACTGACGCAGGCCGCGCGGCGGGGTTTATCTTCTGTGAAAGATCAGGAGATGAAAATGACCATGAATTTCAAGACTTTCCTTATTACGGCGGTCAGCGCCTCGACCCTGCTGGGGTGCAGCAGCATGCAGACCCCCCGCAACATCGAAGCCGTATCACGCGGCGAAAGCTATCAGGCGCAATACCGCGAACCCGGACGTCGGCGGGGCGACACGCCATTGTTGCAAGCCGCCGCGATGAACGGCCAGACCTGCATGCCGCAGGCCGGCGACCAGGGCGCACGTGCCTATGCGAAATGGTCTCAACCAGCGCTCAGCCCCTTGTTGGGCGAGAAACTCTCGCGCAACGACATGGTTCAGATCACCATCGAAGGGGATGATCTGCTGAGCGACGCTTATGTCGTTTCGCGTGACGGAGACCTCAAGCTGCCCTACCTGCCACCCGTGCGCGCCCAGGGCCGCACCACCGAGCAGGTCGAACAAGAGGTGGCCCGCGTTCTGGTTGCGGCCCAGTTCTATGACGCCGAACCCCGCGTAACCGTGAGGGTCAGCGATTTTGCCTCGGTGACCGTGGGTGTGCGCGGCGCGGTGTTCGAGCCGCACTCGGTCGAGATCGGCGGTGTTCCGGGCGATTCCCTCGACCGTCGGCGCCAGGGCGCGCTGGGGGCCTCGACCGAAGGGCGCAACCTGTCGGTGGCACTGCGGGCCGCGGGCGGGGTGCGGCCGGATGCCGATCTTTCGGCGGTCGAGCTGCACCGTCAGGGGCGCATCTATCGCATGGATCTGCGCGGCGTGTTCGAAGGATCGGACCCGACCGACATCATGCTGCTGACCGGCGACCAGATCGTGGTCAACAGTCGCGGGTGCTTCCAGGACGCGCTGATGCGCCCCAGCCCGATCAGCCCGCCCGGCGTGACGCTTTACATGTCGAACCTGACCCAACCGGCCGCGGGCAACGCCCAGTCCGCCATCGCGCGCGACGTGCGCGAGGTGCCGTATGGCACCCGGTTCCTGCAAGCCGTGGTCGACAGCAACTGCGTCGGCGGGTCGAAGACGACAAACGCTAACCGCAGCGCAGTGCTGTTCACGCGCAACCCCGTGACCGGATCCTCGGTCGTGATCGAGCGCAATATCGAAAAGCTGCTGCGTCGCGGAGACCGCGACGACTACGATCCCTATGTTCTGCCGGGTGATGCCGTTGCCTGTTACGACAGCAAGGTCACCGGAGTTACCGAAATCGCCCGGTCGCTGGGCATCGTCGGGGCCGCGGTTCTGCTCAGCCCTTGACCGCACCGGGGGCGGGCAGCGCAGCTTTTGCCCGCTCCCATACTGTGGGCAGACCGCACAACAGGTCAGTGACTTGCTGACGGTCTGCGGATTTTGCGGCCATCTCGACTGCAATCAGCGCATCACGGAACCCAATCGCACCAAAGGTCGCCGCGCTTCCCGCCAGCCTGTGACACTCCTGCGCGACCTGGTGCAGATCGGCTTCACCGGCCTCCAACTGGGCAAGTTGCGCGACGATGGCATCCCCTTCGGACAGGTATTTGGCAAGCAGCTTATCAAACACGTCGGCGCCAAGGCTGGCGCGCAGATCGCCGATGTGATCCGCTTCGTCCTCGGGCTGGATCAAAGCGTCGGGTTCGGTGACCGCCCTCAGGGCCTTGCGCAAGGCATCCAGGGCAATCGGCTTGCCGACAAAGGCCGTCATCCCGGCAGAGCTAAACTCGTCGACCGCATCAGGCAGCACGTTGGCCGAAACTGCAATGATCGGTATGTCCGCCGAAGGCCCTCCCCCGCTGCGGATGTGGCGCGTCGCAGTCGGGCCGTCCATGACCGGCATGCTGATATCCATCAGGATCACGTCGAATCGATGCGCTGCCGCCGCGTCCACGCCCAGTTGACCGTTCTGGGCAACCGTCACCCGGTGGCCGTCCAGTTTCAGCATGTTGCAGATCACCTCTCGGTTGATCTCGTTGTCCTCGACCACCAGCACGTCCAACGGCTGGGCGTGCTGAACCTCTGGCTGGTCGCTGTCAACGTTGGCGTCCAATTCCGCGTCCTGCAGCGGCAGGCGAACCCAGAACACGCTGCCCTCGCCGGGCGTGCTTTCGACGCCGATCTCTCCGCCCATGGCCTGAGCAAACCGACGTGCGATGCCCAGTCCCAGACCGCTGCCCCCGGTGGCTCGACCGATGGTTGGATCACTGGTGTGGAAATCATCAAAGATCACGTCGACCTCATCCGAGCCAATACCGTTGCCCGTGTCGATGATGCGGAATTCAAAGATGTTGACCCCCGCAGAGGGGACAGGCTCGGTCACTTCGACCTCGATCGAAATCCGGCCGTTTTCGGTGAACTTGATGGCATTGCCGACAAGGTTCAGAAGAATCTGCCGCAACCTTTGGGCATCGGCGGCGACGCAGGGGCGCGCCTCGCCCACCCATTGCCAAGAGATAGAGTTCCCCCGCGATGCGGCGTTGCCGCTTTGACCGTCCACAATCTCTTGCAGGATGTCGTTCAGGTCGGTGGGCTGCAACGCGACCGACAGTTTCCCGGCCTCGAACCGGGCGATGTCCAGAACGGAGTCGACGTGGCTCAGGAGGATCTGGCCCGAGATTTCCATGTTCTCGACGAACCGCGCCTGTTCGCGGGTGGTGCGGGTGTTCTTCAACAGCGTGAGGTTGCCCAGCAGCCCGTTCAGCGGCGTGCGGATTTCGTGGCTCATCACGGTCAGGAAATCGGCCTTGGCCTTTTCACCGGCCAGGGCTTGGTCGCGGGCATGGATCAGTTCCTGCTGCGCCGCCACCCGCTGCGAGATGTCACGGACAAAGCCAATGATGATTTCCTGATCACCCGCCCGGGCCGATTGCAGCGCCAGTTCGACCTGGAACTGCTCGCCATCCGCGCGCATCGCCTCCAACTGGACCCGCCCCTTACCGACGACATGCCGTTCTCCACCAGCCTGCATACGTTCCATGCCGGCATGATGAGCCGCGCGCAGATGCGGCGGCACGATCAGGTCACCAATCGCGCGACCCCGTGCCTGATCTGCCGTATAGCCGAATATTGCCTCGGCAGCTGGGTTGAACTCGATCACGTCGCCCTTGGAATTTACCACGATCACCGCGTCCAACGAGGTGGAGAGGATCGTGTTCATCCGTTCATTCGCCTGCCGCAGCGCCCTGCCGCGGCGCGTGGCGCGCTGGTTGACCACCAGAAGATAGGCGCTGACGGCACCCAAGGTCAGAAGCAAGGCTCCCGACAGAATCGCCAATCGCAGAAGATTTGCGGCGGTCTGGGTGCGCTGCTGGTCCGACTCGGTGGCAAAATACGAGATGCCCGAAACGGCCAACGTGCGGACATGCGGACCGATCTCAAGGGCGGCGCGTTTCAGATCGTCCAGTTGTTCGGCCAGCTCCGCATCCGGCCCGTCGATCAACGGGATTGCGGCGTTCAGGTGCTGGGTCACCCGCTCCAACGGCAAGCGGAACCGGTCATCCTGGCGCAACGGTTGAAACACACGGGATTGTGCCAGCGTATCGACACGGCTGTAGAACAGGTCGAACCGCCGGCGCACCAGATCCAATGTGCCATGTTCCGCGTCCTGGGCCGCCGACGCAGTTTCCAGAGCGTTCAGGTAGGACAGATAGTCAACCTCGACCTGCGACAGCGTCCATTGGACATTGTCCGAAGGCGCCGCCCGCCGGTCGTTGAAATCTGTAAACACCTGCGCCGACAGCCACGCTACCGCGACCAGACCTAACAAAACGCCAAAGCCGATGAGCCCGAAGACCCATCGGCGTCGCAAAATGTGCGTGCCGGTACCGCTCAATCCGAGCCCCATCGATAGTTCACTGCGCTTTACTCATTACTGCACTCGGTCCGGTTGCAAGCTATTTAACGACCTCGAGGCGATCGAGTTGCCAAATGCTGCGCGAATAGGTCACCTCGGTCTGGTATTTCGGGTCGCTGTCATAGGGGTAGACGATCCACAGTGGGCCCTTCTGCCGGCGCGACATCTCGGCGCCGTCCATCTCATAAGCCACGATCGGGTCGCTTTCAGTAACTGAGTCTATCGGGATTTCAACCGCATAGTCGTTGATCGCCGTGGCGTGGATCATGCGGCCATCTGCACCGACAGCCTCCAGCAGGACCGACAACGGCACGCCGACAAAGGTGTTCTCACCTTCGGTCCAGATCGTCGAGGTCGCAAAAGTCCGCGCGGGCAGGGCTTTCAACATGTCCATGTCGAACCGCGCTCCGTCCTCGGCTCCGGGCCGAGTCAGGTTGCCGGTGATCGTCAGAACCACCTCTCCGGTGGGTTCGGCCAGATCCTTAGCCTGTGCCTGGCCCAAGGTCAGAACCATTGCCAGAGCTGCAAGTAAAATCCGCATGTCATTCTCCTAGTGTCCAGCTGCACAAGATCAGAAAGCTTAGCAGGGCAACAGACGGGCATCGGGATAAGCACCTATCCGAACGGATAGGTGCCCTTCGTTATGCGGCCGGGCGCAGGTGGCCCATGCGCTGCGCCATGATCCGCTCAAACTCTTGGCGCAGCTCTGACCGCTGCAGGGCAAAGACCGCGGTGGCCTCAAGATACCCGGCGACCGAGCCGCAGTCGAAGCGTTCACCCGCGAAGGCATAGCCCGAGCAGCCAGCGGTTTTGATATCCGCAGCGATGGCGTCGGTCAGCTGAATTTCATTTCCCGCACCCGGTGCCTGGCCGGCCAGACGACCAAAGATCGACGGCTGTAGGATATACCGCCCGACGATGCCGAAATTTGACGGCGCCTGCTCGGGGTTGGGCTTTTCAACCAAGCCGCGCAGGCTCTGCACACGCCCGGCCTGCAGAGCGATATCGACCACCCCGTAGGACCCGATCCTGTCGGACGGCACGGATTGGGTCGCAACCATGTGGCCGTTTTGGTCACAATAGCTTTGGACCATCTGTGCCAAGGCTGGGCGTCGGGCGCTGATGACGTCATCGGGTAGGATCACGGCAAACGGCTCGTTGCCCACACATTCGCGCGCCAGCGACACAGCATGGCCCAATCCACGGGGCGCGTCCTGCCGGACAAAGCAGTATTTGCCATCCTCCAGATCGGCGCAGCGCAGGTTGTTCAACAACTCGGTTTTACCACCATCCTTCAACTTGCGTTCAAGCGCCGTATTCCGCCCAAAATAGGCCTCCAGCGCGGTTTTTTCGGGCGACGTAATGAAGATGAACTCTTCAATCCCGGCCGCGCGCGCCTCGTCGACGGCATATTGGATCAGCGGGCGGTCGATCAGCGGCAGCATTTCCTTGGCCACGGTCTTGGTCGCGGGCAGAAACCTTGTGCCCAGTCCGGCGACGGGAAAGACGGCTTTGCGAATCTTGGTCATATCAATTCTCCTTGGGTTTTCTCAGTAGGCGCCGCGGCCGGACACGACGGCCCGCACGGTCATGGCAATCAGCATCAGATCCAGAAGGGCCGAGCGGGACCGCACATAGGCCGTGTCCAGGTCAATCATCCGGTCGAAGTCGATGGCGGCCCGGCCCGACACCTGCCACAGGCCGGTGATCCCGGGGCGGACGGCCAGGCGTTCAAGCGCGCGCGGCGGGTATTTGGCGACCTCCTCAGGCAGGGCAGGGCGCGGTCCGACGATCGACATGTCGCCCTTGAGGACGTTGAGGATCTGCGGCAGCTCATCCAGCGAGAAGCGGCGCAGAAGCTTGCCCACCCGTGTGACACGCGGATCGTGACGGGCCTTGAAGCACACGCCTGCGCGGTCGGACTGCGCCAGCAGGCTGGCCCGTTGTGCTTCGGCGTCGGTGGTCATCGAGCGGAACTTGTAGACGGTGAAGGGAACCCCGTTCCTGCCCACCCGCGTCTGCCGGAACAGGGCCGGGCCGCGGCTGTCCAACCGGACAAGCGCGGCAATGGCCAGCATTGGAAGGGCCAGAACCGTCATGGCCGCCAGCGCAACGGTCAGGTCAAGACTACGGCTGGGCGTCAGCCCGCCGAGAGCCTGGGCGACGCACCGGCCCAGAAACTCGAAATTTCCGATCAGATAGCGGCGGGCCATGCGGCGCGGCTCCATCGCCAGCCGCCACGCCCATTCCATCCGGGTCCGCCGCACGATCCCGGGGGCCCGCCGGACGTTGCCCGCCAGAAAGTCGAACAACGCGCCGACACCCAGCACCAGGTTTGGGTTCAGCCGTGCGCGGTGCCGCGTGATCCACAGTTCTTGCAGCGGAACGCCCATCGCCACCAGCAGGATATCTGCGCCGGACTGGTTGATCTCGTCCAAGGCTACGTCCGCCCGTTCGATGCCCCCAAACCCGTCGCGGGAACCGGCAATCCTAACGCCGGGCGCCATGTCTTGCAGGCGCGCTGCTGCGGCCTGTGCGGTGCCGGGCGTTCCGCCCAGCAGATAGACCGACTGGCCCAGCTTGGCCGCGCGCAGGACCAGGCGCGGGACAAAGTCGGTTCCGTTCAGGTTCTCGGCCAGGCGTTCGCCCTGCATCGAGGCGGCAAGCTCGACCCCGATCCCGTCGGGCAGGACGAGGTCGGCTTGCGTCAGGGCTGCTCGATATTGGTCATTCTTTGCCCGGACATTCGCGCAATGCGCATTCAGGAAAAAGACGGTTCGGCGGTGACCGTCCAAAAGCGTGTTGATGACCGGCCCGGATTCTGCATTCACCACCGGCTGCCCAAGGATTTCGGTGATCGGCAGCGCGGTGCCGGGCGTGGTGTGTGCGCCGTCGAAAAGGGCGTTTGCGGCTTGGAAGTGCATGGAACTCTCCGAACATGAATTGAACTCTTGCCCTAAACCTGTCCGCGGTGTCGGCACCGGTACAGACGAGCATCAGGAGAGTTGGCGGAGAAATCGGCTGATCGGCACGGCCCGGATGCGGCACCGCCCGGAAATCCGGCCAGTTGCTCCTATCCGATCGGGTATCTGCCTGTCCGTTCGGTAGGCTTCACCGCCGATCATCAATGCTTTATTAACCTTTTCAGGTCTGGGTGGAGGCACATGGAGTTCATTGATGAAAGTTCTTATCGCCGACGATCACGATCTGGTTCTGGACACGCTTGTCGCGTTCATCGAGGCCACGGGCGGGATCGAACCCACCACCGCGCCGGATTTTGCGACCGCAAAGGCCAAGATCGAATCCGAGGGTCCGTTTGATCTGGTTCTGCTGGATCTGAACATGCCGGGCATGAACGGGCTGAGCGGGCTGGAAACCTGCATTGGCATGGATCGGGCGCGGCATGTGGCGCTGTTCACCGGCGATGCCTCGCGCGGTCTGGCCGAACGTGCGCTCGAACTGGGGGCCGCCGGGTTCGTGCCCAAGACCCTTCCGGCCAAGTCGCTGGTAAACGCCATCCGTTTCATGGCCATGGGTGAGCAATATCTGCCCGTCGGTTTCATGAGCGCCGAGCAGCCGAACGACTCCCATCCGATGGCCAAAAAACTGACCGAGCGCGAGCGCCAGGTCCTCAAGGGTCTGACCGAGGGCAAGTCGAACAAGGAGATCGCCCGCGATCTGGACTTGTCCGAGCCGACGATCAAGCTGCATGTGAAAACGCTGTACCGCAAAGTGGGTGTCAGCAACCGGACCCAGGCCGCAATGGCCGCGCGCGAGGCGGGCCTGTTCTGACCCACGCCCATCCTTTCGGATAGGGGGCCTGTCCCAACCCGCCCCAGTCTAACCCATTGCTCAGCGGACAGCCCATGCCGTCCCGGTCTATCACTTCTTTGAGAGAGGATGTGATATGCCGAACCAGATTTCCGACAACCATCAGCCCCTTGCGCCCAACCGTTCCTGGGACTGGGCGCGTATAAGCCGCAGCGACATCCGGTCGCTGGGTTGGCGGCGCGTCCTCAAGGGTGGGCGGTTGACCGATGCCGGACGATTGCCGCGATATGTTGCGCTTTTTCTTCTGGGGTCCAGCTGCATCTGGGCCCCGATCAGCGGGTATCTGGCAACCGCGCCGGTCAAATACGCATCCCACGCATCGTTGATCCTGCCGGGATCGGGCGCGTCGGCCTCGGTCAATCTGGCCAATATCGGGCAGGCCTCGTCCTACGCCAATTCAGCCTTTGCCAACGGGTCGATCAGCCCCACCGAAACCTACAAGCGCCTGCTGTCTGCGGATCGCATCCTGGATGCGGCGGCGCGCGCCGTCGGCGCGGAACGCGATGCGTTCGGCAAGCCGCGCATCCGCCTGGTGGACCAGACCAGCCTGATCCATATCGAAATGGAGGCCGCCAGCCCGGGGGACGCGCAACGCCACGGCGATGCCCTTGTCGCTGCGTTCTTTGCCGAGATCGACGCCTTGCGCGCGGACGAAATCGCCACGCGCGAAGCCAGCAACAGCGGCGCAATAGAAGACTATCAGCGCTCGGTTCGTGAAACCCGCGCTGCGATCGAGCAGTTGCAGCGGCAGAGTGGGCTGCTCTCTGCCGCCCAATACCGTGAGCAGGTGGCCGCCACTGACCGTGCGCGCCAAACGCTGCGGGCCGAGGAAAGCACGCTGGCCCGCCAGGCCGAGCGCGTCGCGGCGCTTGAGGTCGCGCTGGATCTGCCTCCGGATGCCGCTGCGGTGACGCTAAAGCTGTACGCCGACGCGCAATACATATCGCTGCTCAAGGATGTCTCGGCCGGCGCGGCCAAGCTGGCGCAGGCCGATGCCAATTACGGGCCGCGCCATCCGGTCTATCGCACAGCGCGGGAGGAATATGAAGGCGCACGGAAGGTTGCCGTCCAACGCGCGGCCGAGGTGACCGGCCTGTCGGTCGAGCAGCTTTCGGGTCTGGACCGCGCCCCCGAGGGAGAGCGCGCGCAGTTGCTCAGCGAGCTTGTCCGCGAAAACGCCCTGCGCGCGGGGCAGGAGAAGCATGTAAAAACCCTCGCCGCACAGGTCGCGGCCGAAACTTCGCGCCTGTCCGCGCTGGCGCCGGTGGCCGCCGAACTTGAAGACCGTCAAAGGGATTTTGCCGTGGCCGAAGCCGTTTTTGCCTCGGCCATCGCCCGGTCGGAATCTAAAAAGACCGATGTCTATGCCTCGTACCCGCTGATCCAGGTGCTGGAAAATCCGTCACTGCCGGACCGGCCGTCTTCACCCAACAAGAAGCTGTCGATCGCGGCCGGGATTGCCGCCACGTTGATGCTTCTGATCGGGCTGACGCTGGCATGGGTCCGTAACCCGCTGATCTCGCGGCTGTTGAAAGACACAGGCGAGAACAAGGCATGACCCAGGCCGAGCCGCAGAACCCGGCCGAGCGGCTTGTCTGGTGCGCGGTGGTCTGGACATGGCCGTTCTATGCCATCGGGGCGCTCTATGTCGTGGGGCCGGTGCTGGGATGGTCCTTGGCGGGGTTGGCGGCGCTGGCCTTGTATCTGGGGCCGGCGATCCGTTCGGATCTGCGGGCCACCGGGCCGGTTCCGGCGCTGGCTTGGCTATGGATGGCCGGCATGCTGTTGATGCTGTTTGCACTGTGGGCCGGCCATCTGGATTGGGGGCTGGGGCTGAGCAAGACTATAAAATCCTCGATCGGCTGGGCCAAGGGCTGGGCGCTTATTCCATTGTTCATCCTGGCCGGGGCCGTGCTGCCGATCCGGCGCGAGGTTCTGGTGCGGGGCCAGTGCAGACTGGGGCTGTGGACCCTGTGCCTTGCGCCCCCGCTGTTGGCGGCACCTTATCTGGGCCTGCCCAGCCAGATCTTCACCTCACCGCTCAAGGCGGTAGGTGGGCCGGG
>NZ_JBXWRZ010000050.1:0-21842 GCF_059613165.1 Ruegeria sp. BHSB172 | reverse complement strand
ATCTTCCTGATCCTGCGCCTGAAAAGCGTGTTGGGCACGCGGGAAGGTTTCGAGAAACCGCCGGTGCCGCAGCAACCTGCCCCCAGCAAGTCGCGCCGGGATTTCGAGGTGATCGAAGGCGGCCCCGATCGCGACATCACCGATCATGTCCCCGAAGACAGCGAAATCGCCCAGACCCTGGCCGCGATGAAGCGGGTCGAACCCAGCTTCTCGGTTAGCGAGTTCCTGCAGGGCGCACGCGGCGCCTACGAAATGATCGTGATGGGATTCGAGCGCGGCAACCTGGACGAAATTCAGCCCTTCCTGGCCGAAGATGTTTTTGAAACCTTCGTGTCCGTCGTGGCCGATCGCGAAGACAAGGGCCTGACCATCGAGGCCGAGTTCATCGGCGTGCGCGAGATCGCGCTGGTGGACGCGCAGTTTGACAAGGACACCAACCGGGCCGAGATCACCGTGCGCTTTGTCGGTGAACTGACCTCGGTCGTGCGCGACCGCGACGGCAACATCGTCGAGGGCAACCCCAACACGATCAAGCGCCAGAAGGACAGCTGGACATTTGCCCGCGTCATGGGCGCGGACGATCCGAACTGGCTGCTTGTTGCCACCGACGCATGACGGGACGGCTCCGGTCGCTGATTGCGGCGGCGATTCTGGCCGCCGCTCCCGCCTCTGGGGCTGAGACCACGCGGTCGATCCTGACCTTCGATGACCTGCACGGCTGGGCCGAAGACGATCATGCCGCGGCCCTGTCGGTATTCCTCGAGACCTGCGGCGATCTGGACGACCCCGACTGGCGGGCGCTGTGCGCCACCGCGCGCAGCCACAAGCCCGAGGCCGCGCGGGCATTCTTCGAACTTTTCTTCCGCCCGGTTCTGATCGAGGACGGTAACCCGCCCCTGTTCACCGGCTATTTCGAACCCGAACTCGATGGCGCGCGCCATCGCACCGACCGGTTCCGCTTTCCGGTCTACCGGATGCCGCCCGAGGCCCGCGGTGACGGCCCCTGGTTGACCCGGCAAGAGCTGCTGACCGGCGATGTCATGCAGGGCCGCGGACTCGAGATCGCCTGGGTCGATGACCCGGTCGAGCTGTTCTTTCTGCAGATCCAGGGCTCAGGCCGGATCCGCCTGCCCGACGGGACCGCGTTACGGGTGGGGTATGGCGGCGCGAACGGCCACCCCTATCGCTCGATCGGGGTCGAGATGGTGCGGCGGGGCCTGCTGGGTGCGCATGAGGTCAGCGCCCGGATGATCCGCGCCTGGGTCCGTAAGAACCCCGAAGCCGGGGCCGAACTGCTGATGCACAACCCGTCCTACGTGTTCTTCCGCGAGGTTTCGCGCGTGGCGCCCGACCGGGGCCCGCTGGGAGCGATGAACCGGTCGATCACCGCGATGCGCAGCGTGGCGGTGGATCCGGCCTTTGTGCCGCTGGGTGCGCCGGTCTGGGTCGAGAAAGACGGGGCCGTGCCCCTGCGCCGCCTGATGATCGCGCAGGACACCGGCGCCGCGATCAAGGGCGCACAGCGGGCCGATATCTTTTTCGGTACGGGGGACGTCGCGGGCCAGGCGGCCGGGCGGCTGAAGGATCCGGGCCGGATGGTGGTGCTGCTGCCGATCCAGCGCGCCTATGCCATGTTGCCGGACGAATTCTGATGACCCGGCGCAAACTGACCGCTGACGAGATCGAGCTGTGGCGCAAGGTGGCCCGCCAGACCGAACGGCTGCACCCTGAACTGCCGCAGTCGGTGCACCCGACCACCCTGCCCAAGCCCACGCCCAAGAAACCGCCCAAACCGCGGATCGAGCCGTTCCAGCTGGGTCAGAACCGACCTGCGCCCGCGCCGGACCATCGTCTGAAGCCTTCGGTGGCCGAGGGGCTACGGGCTGCGCCCGTGCAGATGGACAGCAAGGCCTTCGCCCGGATGAAGCGCGGCAAGCTGAAACCCGAGGGCAAGCTGGACCTGCACGGCATGCGGGTCGACACGGCGCACCCGGCCCTGATCAGGTTCATCCTGTCGGCACAGGCCTCGGGAAAGCGGCTGGTTCTGGTCGTGACGGGCAAGGGCAAACACCGCGACGAGCCCGGCCCGATTCCGACTCCGCGCGGGGTGCTGCGCAATCAGGTGCCTCAATGGCTTGCGTTGCCGCCGCTGGCGCAGGCGGTGCTGCAGGTGGCGCCGGCCCATGTCAGCCATGGCGGCGAAGGGGCCTATTACGTCTACCTGCGCCGGATCCGCTAGAACAGCCGCTGCGCCCGGTGGATCCCGGCCCAAACCAGCGCGCTGGCCAGCATGAAAAACCCGGCGATCCATTGAAACTGGGTGGTCAACGAAACGCCCTTGTCGATCAGTGCCCCGGTCAGGCCCGGTCCGATGGCTGACCCCAGCACCATGACCGCAGCAGCCATGGCCTTGATCGCGCCGATGTGGCGGGTGCCGTAGAACTCGGCCCAGAAGGCCGCGGGCAGCGTGCTGTTGGCCCCAACCGACAGCGCCAGACACGCCAGTGCCACCACCGCGCCGGGGATTGTGTGCACGACGGAAAATAGGCCAAACCCGATCGCCAGCGGCAGTTGATAGAACGGCATCATCCGGGCGGTGCCCCACCTGTCCAGCGCCCAGCCCGAGGCGAACATCGCCAAAATCGACACCCCGGTATAGATCGGAAACAGCGCCACAAGCTGCAGATGCGCCCAACCCTTGATCTGCGCCAGATGAACCTGGTGAAAGAAAAAGGCGGTGATGAAGGCCGACGGCGCCAGAAGCGCCGGCGCCATGAACCAGAACAGCGGGGTCCGCAGGGTTTCGGACCGGGTCCAGTGACGGCCCGCCATCCCGGTGGCCGAATGCTGCTGCGCAAGGCTTTGGGGGGTGCGTTCGTTCCTGAGCATCCGCATCAAGGCGGGTACGCCCAACAGCGTCACGGCGGCCGAGGCGACCCACAGCAAGCGCCAGTCAATCAGCGCCATCGCGGCCACGAACAGCATTGGTAGAACCGCCTCGCCCACGGCAAAGCCCAGCGTCGCGATCGACAGCGCCTTCCCGCGCGAGGCGGTGAACCATCGGGTCATCGCCACCATTGCGATGTGGCTGCACATGCCCTGGCCGAACAGCCGCAACAAAAAGATCACAACCGGCAGCAGGACCACCCAGCGGTTGACCGCCATCGCCATCGCCGCCACGGCCAGGCCTCCCAGCACCGCAGCCCCCAGCGCGCGCACGCGGTAGCGGTCGGTCAGCCCTCCGGCCCAGATCATGACCCCGGCCGAAACCAGAGTACCCAGCGCATAGAGGCTGCCCCAGGCGCCGTGGCTCAGGCCGAACTCGGCCCGGATCTGGCCCGCGAAGATCGAGATGAAAAACGTCTGCCCGAAACTGGACAGAAAGGTCAGCAGTACCCCCGCACCCAGCCATGGCGCATTTCCGGCCAGAAAATGGCGCAGCCCCCGCCCAGTCACGGAGAGCTGACCCGGACCTGCCCGGTTTCCGTCAGAACCACTTCGGTCGCGCCGTTGTCGTTTCGAACCGCCGGAGGAACCAGCAGGTCGATCCCTCCGTTGTCCTTGCCGAAAGTCCGGCTGACGCGGCGGAGCGCGCCCAGAATCGACAGCAGCGCCGGCGAGGTCGCGGCCACGAAATGCGAGGATTCGGCATCGCGGTTGAACACGGTCGTGTCGATGATGCTGATCGGGTATTCGGCGATCCGGTCGGTCGACCGGATATTGCCCAGCCGTTCACTCTTGGCGATGCCGCGCAGCCGGGCCGAGATGCCTAGAATCCGGTCTTTCTTTGACACCATCACCAAGAACGGATCGGGCGGGTCCTGAATGCTGGCCATCTGCGACCGAAACACATCGACATCCAGGTCGGGCGAGATCAGCAGAACACCTTCCAGGTTGCGCCGTGACCAGCCGGGCTCGCGCAGCTCGGCCTGGCGCATCATCTCCATGGTCAGCGCGGCCCCCATCGAATGCGCCACGATCAGTATGCGCGGAACGCCGATGGATTTAAGCTTTGCCACCGTTTGCTGCAGCCCGTTGCGCGCAAACAGCATGCTGTCCAGATCATAGGCATAACCCGTGCCGCTGCCCCGGCTGGGCCAGGAATAGATCAGGGTCCGCCCCGGCAGCCCGATGTCATGGGCCAGCTGGGCCGCACGAAACGCGGTTTCGGTCTGGGTGGCGTTGAAGCCGTGCACAAAAATCGTGACCTCCTGCGCGCCATTCAGCCGCGCCTTCAGGTCCTGCGGCCCAACAAATTCTTTCAGCCCGGCCAGCACGAACTGTTTTGCGGGATCAGGGTCGGAATAGGAAAAATCAAGCGTTCCCGGCCGGTGGCTCGGCGGAATCGACACGGTCAGTTCTAGAAACCTCAGATCCTCGGCCCGCCCATAGCCATAGCTGCCGTCCGGTTCGCGCGCACGCGTGGTCGCGACAAAGACGGTCTGCGCAGTGCCAACCTCGAGCGCCTGCGGCAGGATCACCGAAACGGACCTGTCGACACAGGCACCCAATGTGGCGACCCAGACAAGAAGGATCAGAATGCGCAGCACGGAACGGGCCTCGGAACAAAGGAACGGCCTACGCATAACGGAACCAGCGGCAGGGTCCAGAGACTTGGTTGGCGACAGACCGCTGATCTTCGGTGGGACCTGTTACAGAACGTAACGACTGAGATCGGCGGATTTGGTCAATTCGCCCAAATTGTCATCCACGAATTGCGCGTCCACCACGATCTCGGCGCCGGCCTTGTCGGGGGCGGCAAAAGACAGGTCTTCGAATACGCGCTCCATGACCGTGTACAGTCGCCGGGCGCCGATATTCTCGACGCTGCGGTTCACCTCGGCCGCGATCCGGGCCAGCGCCGCGATGCCGTCATCGGTGAACGATACACTCACGTCCTCGGTGCCCATCAGCGCGGCATATTGCCGGGTCAGGGCGTTGTCGGTCTCGGTCAGGATGCGCACGAAATCCTCCTCGGTCAGCGCGCGCAGCTCGACCCGGATCGGTAGCCGGCCCTGAAGTTCGGGCAGCAGGTCGGAGGGCTTGGCTATGTGGAAGGCACCCGACGCGATGAACAGGATGTGGTCGGTCTTGACCGGGCCGTGCTTGGTGGACACGGTCGTGCCCTCGATCAGCGGCAGCAGGTCGCGCTGCACGCCTTCGCGGCTGACATCGGCACCGCGCGCATCGGCCCGGGCACAGACCTTGTCGATTTCGTCAAGGAAGACGATGCCGTTCTGCTCGACCGCTTCAAGCGCGGTCCGGGTGACGGTTTCGTCGTCCAGCAGCTTGTCGGCCTCTTCCCCGATCAGGATGTCATAGCTTTCGGCCACGGTCATTCGGCGCTTGACCGTCCGCCCACCAAAGGCCTTGCCGAAGATGTCGCCCAGATTCATCATGCCCATCTGGCTGCCGGGCTGGCCGGGTATGTCGAACATCGGCATGGGGTTGGAATGGTCGGCCACCTCAAGCTCGATCACCGTGTCGTCCAGCTCGCCCGATTTCAGCTTCTTGCGGAACATCTCGCGGGTGCTTTCGCGCGCGTCCGCGCCAGCGATGGCTTCGATCACCCGGTCCTCGGCGGCCTGATGCGCCTTGGCTTTGACCTCGTCGCGCATGTATTCGCGGGTCTGGATGATTGCGGCGTCGGTCAGGTCGCGGATGATCTGTTCGACATCGCGGCCGACATAGCCGACTTCGGTGAACTTGGTCGCCTCGACCTTGATGAAGGGCGCCCGAGCCAGCTTGGCCAGGCGGCGGCTGATCTCGGTCTTGCCGACACCGGTGGGGCCTATCATCAGGATGTTCTTGGGATAGACCTCGTCGCGGATGTCATCGGGCAGCTGCTTGCGCCGCCAGCGGTTGCGCAGGGCCACGGCCACGGCGCGCTTGGCATCCTTCTGGCCGATGATGAAGCGATCCAGCTCGCTGACGATTTCGCGCGGGGTCAGGTCGGTCATGTGCTTTCAAATCCCGTTGTTTCGCGGGCAACCTAAGCATGGGGTGCGGAAACACAAGGCGGAGCCCGTTATTTCGTGATCCGCTCCACGGTGAGGTTGCCGTTGGTGTAGACGCAGATATCGGCGGCGATCGCCATTGCGTCGCGGGCCACCTGTTCGGCGCTCTTGTCGCTGTCCATCATCGCCCGCGCCGCCGCCAGAGCGAAATTGCCGCCCGACCCGATCGCGGCCACGTCATGTTCGGGCTCCAGCACGTCGCCCGCCCCAGTGATCACGAACATGTCCGCCCCGTCGGTGACGATCAGCATCGCCTCGAGCTTTTGCAGATACTTGTCGGTGCGCCAGTCCTTGGCCAGCTCGACCGAGGCGCGGGCCAACTGGCCCGGTGTCGCCTCAAGCTTGGCCTCGAGCCGTTCCAGCAGGGTGAAGGCATCCGCCGTCGATCCGGCGAAGCCGGCGACGATCTCGAACCCGCCGGGCGACAGGCGGCGCACCTTGCGGGCGGTGCCCTTGATCACGGTCTGGCCCAAGCTGACCTGCCCGTCACCCGCAATGACGACCTCGCCGCCCTTCTTGACGCCGATGATCGTGGTGCCATGCCATCCGGGAAAGTCGTTCTCAGCCATCCAAGCCTCCGTATCCGTTGCCGACCTATATGGGCCGGGCGGGCGATCCGCGCAACCCGTTCTCAAACTGCCCAAAAGATATGCAATCTGCGCAACACGGGGTTGTCGGACCAGCAATTGTGAGTCGCCCCCGGCAGGACTAGATGGGGCCTGCAACCGACATTGGGTCGGCTGCTTCAGTTGAAGGAATGCGCAAAATGGCAACCACCGCAAACATCCATGCGCCGCTCGGAGCAGCTACCATCCTGCACGTAGTGGACGCTTTCATCCGCGTCTATGACTCGGTTGTTGAATGGAACACCGCCCGCAAAACCCGCAAGCTGCTGTCGCAACTGAGCGATGCCCAGTTGGACGATATCGGGCTGACCCGCGAAGATATCGCCAAGATCTGAGCGGCACGCAAAGTTATCTCCCCAGAAAGGGCCGTCCGAGATTTCGGGCGGTCTTTTTGTTTTGTCCGGTACGACCGCACAAAAAAGGCGCCCTTGGCGGGGCGCCTTGTGTCCTTGGGATCCGCTGCGATCAGATCGATTCTTCGATCCAGCTTTGCAGGGCGGCCTTCGGAGCAGCACCCGCGCGGTTCGAAACCACCTGACCGTCTTTGAAGATGAACAGCGCCGGAATCCCGCGCACGCCCATTGCCGCGGCCGAGTTGGGGTTGCTGTCCACGTCGACCTTGGCGATCTTGATCTTGTCGCCGTATTCGGCCGCCAGCTCTTCCAGGGCGGGGCCGATCTGCTTGCAGGGGCCGCACCACTCGGCCCAGAAATCCACCACGACGGGGACGTCCGAGTTCTTGACTTCGGCGTCAAAGGTTTCGTCGGTTACGGCTACGGTCGACATATTCTGTCTCCTGAATGACATGCGCTTGGGAGTAGAACGTAGGTGTCCCCAAGAGGGAGGTCAAGATATCTGGGCACGCCCCAAGGCCTCCGTCACAAGATCGTGTGGCAGCCACATCAGACGTGCCGTCCGGGTCCACAGGATCGCGGTGCGGATCTCGCGACCGGGATAGATCTGCGACAGCGCGGCGGCATAGGCGCCCATCTGGCGCAGCAGGCCGTCGGGGCAGGTCTCGGCCCGATCGGGAACCGTAGCGTTCGATTTGAAATCAATGACTTGCACCACGTCATCCGTCACGATCAACCGATCGATCACCCCGTGGATCCGACGACCGTCCAGAGTGGCCGAGACGGGCACCTCTGCCAACGCGGCCGGGGCAAAGACGGGGGCCAGGTCCGGCGCCGTCAGCACGCCCGACGCCTCGGCCAGAAGGTCGCGGCGGTCGCCGTCCTGCATATCGGGCAGAAGCCGGGCGCAGAGCTGATCCCACCGGTCGCGCGGCGCCTCGGCCAGATGTTCGAGCAGCAGGTGCAGGCGGGTGCCGCGCAGCTTGGCGGCCTCTTCCTCAAGCCCGGTCTCGCCCGGCAGGGCCTTGGCCCCGCCCAGATCGGACGGGCTGAGCGTTTCGGGATCGGGTATCGGCTCGGATGCGGGCCGGTGAAACAGGTCCGGTAGGATCTCCTGCGCCGGTTCCGGGGTCGGGCGATGGTCCAGTGGCAGACCCTCCCAATCGCCATGCGCCAGACGGCGGATGCCGGTGCCGGGGATCTCGGTGGCCCCTGCCCGGCCCATCGCCTCTTCGACCAGTTGGTACCAGCTGGACCCGTCCTTGCCCAGATCGCCGGCAGCCGCCACGATCAGCCATTTCTCGGCCCGGGTCAGCGCGACGTACAGCAAACGCAGCCGCTCGTTTTCCTCGCGTTGGCGCGCGTCTTTGCGGGCACGGGCAATCAGGTTCGGCGACAGGTCGGCGGGCACCTTCCACAGCGGCGTTCCGTCGGCGACCATGATCTCGGCATCGCGGGGCGGCTGCCGCTTGCCGGTGTCCGGCAGGATCACGACCGGCGCCTCCAATCCTTTCGAGCCATGTACCGTCATCACCCGGATCATGTCGCCCACGCCGGTCATCTGGCGCTTGATCTCCAGGTCATCGGTCTGCATCCAGACCAGGAAACCGGTAAGGCTGGGAATGTCCGACCGCTCATAAGCCAGCGCCTGCGACAGCAGCGCGTTGATGCCGTCCTCGGCCTCGGCGCCCAAACGGCCCAACAGTTTGCGGCGGCCGTCATGGCGGGTCAGCACCCGTTCGATCAGGTCATAAGGGCGCAGAAAGTCCACCTGCCCGCGCAGATCGTTCAACACAGCCAGCGTTTCGGGAAAATCCCCGGCGCGTTGGCGCAGCGCCGCCCACAGGTACCTTTCCTGTCGGCGATGAGCAAGGTCGAACAGCATCTGCTCGGACCAGCCGAACAGCGGCGATTTCAGTACCGTGGCCAGCGACAGGTCATCCTCGGGCGTGGCAAGGAAACTCAGCAGTGCGGCCAAATCCTTGACCGCAAGTTCCGCGCCCACCTTCAGCCGGTCGGCCCCCGCGATCGGCAGACCCTGGGCCTTGCAGGCGCGGATAATCTCGGCGAACAGGTCCGAGCGGCGCTGCACCAAGATCAGAAAATCCCCCGGCCGCACCTTCCGGCGCACGAATGTACCGCGCGTGGGGCCGTCTTCGGGGATGGTTTCGCCGGCGTCGATCATGGCCTTGATGCGCGCGGCGATCTGGTTGGCCAGGATCACCGTGTGATGCTGCGCCGCGGGCCGATCGACCGGGTCGGTCCAGTCGCCCTCGTCCGCGTCCTCGACCTTTTCCACCACCGGCCACAGATCGACCCGGCCCGGCAGATCGGCCTTGAAGGCGCGGTGCTGGGACTCTTTCTGAAACCCCGCCTCGGCGCGGTTTTCGAACAGGATATCGACCAGCGATAGGATGGCGCTGGAGGAGCGGAACGAATATTCCAGCGTCCAATCCCACAGTTTAGAGCCTGATTCCTGCAATTTTCGCCCAAACTCGGCTTGCATCCGGTCAAAGGCCTGCGGGTCGGCCCCCTGAAAGGAATAGATCGATTGTTTCTTGTCGCCGACCACGAAGATCGTGCGCTCAACCCCGGACCGTGCGCCCTCGCCGCTGGTGAATTCCTGTGCCAGTTTCTCGACCACATCCCATTGATCAGGGCTGGTGTCCTGCGCCTCGTCCACAAGGATGTGGTCGATCCCGCCATCCAGCCGGTACAGCACCCAAGCGGCCACCGCCGGGTCGTTCAGCAACAGGCGCGCGCGCAGGATCAGGTCGTCGAAATCCAACCAGCCGCGCAGTTGCTTGCGGCGCTCGTATTCCGGCAGGAACGCCGCCGCGAAGCGGTGCAGCACCATGGATTTGCGCGCGGCTGCCAGCGCCAGACGCCCTTCCCGCGCGGCCTCGACCCGCCGCATCAGCGACTCGAGCGGATCTATCTGCCCTGCCAGGACCCCCTCGCGCAGCGCTTTGGTGGGAAAATTGCCGATCTTGGCGGTAAAGGGCTCTTTGGCGGATTTTCCGGTCAGGAACACGTCTTCCAGCACCGGCAACTGACCCAGCGCGGGTTCGGTGAAGCCCGACAGTTTCTCGGCCGCCTTGGCGTCGGTCTTGCCGCCGCCCGCCAGCGCCGGAAGGATCGACCGGATCAGTTCGACCTCGCCGCCCAGAAACACCTGCGCCAGCAGCGCGTCCTCGTCGAACCTCTCGGGCAGGCCAAAACGGGCCAGCAGGTCGGGCCATTGCAGCGCGGGCTTGAACAGGGTGCGCTTCTGGGCGATCGCGGCGGTCAGCTTGTCAAAGCCGGTATCGGTGATGTGGCGGGCCACATCCTCGATCAGGCGGGCCTGTGGGCCTTCGGCAAAATCCTCGACGATTTCCTCGCGCAGCAGGGCCGCGGCGCGGTCTTCCATTTCGGAAAACTGCGGGCTGACCCCGGCCTCCAGCGGGAACCGCCGCAGCAGCGAGGCGCAGAACGAGTGGATCGTCTGGATCTTCAACCCGCCCGGCGTTTCGATGGCACGCGCGAACAGGGTGCGGGCACGGGCCAGGCGGTCGGGGTCGATTACCCCTTCGACGCCCAGTTCGGTCAGTTGCCGCAGCAACGCCGCGTCGTCCAGCATCGCCCATTCGCCCAGCCGCTTGAACAGGCGGTTCTGCATCTCGCTGGCGGCGGCCTTGGTGTAGGTCAGGCACAGGATGTGCTGCGGCTGTACACCATCCAGCAGCAGCCGCGCCACGCGATCGGTCAGAACCCGCGTCTTGCCCGAGCCCGCATTGGCCGCCAGCCAGGTCGACGCATCGGGCCGCGCCGCCTGAACCTGCCGTTCGGTCGCTTCGTCGCGCGGGGTCATGTCAGATCCTCGGGCTTGGTTTCGGCGGTGCGGTCCCATTCGCCGAACCGCGCCAGGTGGTCATAATCGCCCACGTCGCTGTCCTTGTGCATCATCCGGCGCGAAGAAAACCCCTGATCAGGCTCTAAATAAGCAGAAATCAGCTCTTTCAGCTCGGCCAGAACCTTGTCGGGCGGCTCTTTTTCCAAGGGTGCCGGGACCTCTTTGTAGGTGCCGCCCATACCGATGAACACGGCGCTGGCCACGGCCATCGGGTCAAAGCCGTCGATCCCGCCCTGCTCGGCCATCGCGGCCTCGATCAGCAGCTGTTTGTCGAACTTGGCCTGCTGCGGTTCCGAGGGCGGCGTGCCGGTCTTGTAGTCGATGATGGTCAGGGCGCCGCGGCTGTTGCGGTCGATTCGGTCGGCGCGGCCATTCAGAGTGAACCCAAGCGGTTCCAGCGTCAGGCGCATCTTGGCCTCGAACGCGATCGGGCCGCCGTCGCTGCGGCGGCTGATCTCGGCGCGCAGAAAGTCGTCTGCGATCCGCTCCAGCCGCGCCAGCCACAGTTTTCGGGCGGTAGGCCAGGCGACATGCTGATCCAGAAGCGCCTCGGCCCGTTTCAGGAAATTGTCGCGGGTCAGCAGCGCGCCGTCCAGCACGCTGTCCTTGACGAAATGTTCCAGGATCTCGTGGATCACGATACCGCGCAGCAGGGCGTCGGGCGCCTGCACCAGCGGGTCCAGCGGTTTCAGGCGCAGGACGTGCTTGGCATAAATCGCATAGGGGTCGCGGATCAGCTTCTTGATCTCCGTCACCGACAGGCGGCGCGGGCGCGCGGCCGCCGGCGGGCGCGGTGAAGGACGCGGTGCGGCGGCGATCCGGGGCGCCTGTTCCAGCATCTCGGACCAGCGCAGCCATGTCTTGCCCCGGTCGCGCATCTGTTCAAGCGCCGCGCGGCCGCCCTGATCCGGCAGGCCCTGCAACAGGTTGGTCAACCGGTTCAGCCAGCGTGACGGCACGGTTTCGGCATCATCCGAGCGCACCGCGCGGGTCAGCCAGACCTCGGGCGCGCCGATGGCCTGCTGGAAATCATGGGCCGACAGGCCGATGCGCCGTTCCGGCAGCAGCAGGCCGGCACGGTCGCGCATCTGGCGGTTCAACCAGGGGTCGGGCGTGGGGGCCTCGGGCCAGCTGCCCTCGTTCAGCCCGCCCAGAATCAGCAGGTCGGCACCCTGCACGCGCGCTTCGAGCGTGCCCCAGATCATGATCCGCGGGTGGGGGGCGTCGCGGTCGCGGACCTCTTGCCCGGCCAGCAGCGCACCCAACAGATCGGCGAAATCCAGCGCCGTCATCTCGCCGCCGTGCTCGGCCTCGTCCGCAAGGCCCGAGATCACCGCCAGAGCCGCTTGGCCTGCATTCTTGTCCCACAGCTCGCCCGCGCCGGCGGTTCCGGGGCCAGCAATAGCTTCGGCCAGATCGCGCAGGCGCTGCACCCAGTCGGTGAGCGGCAGGGTGCCGCTGATCTGCTGGTCGCAGAAATTGCGGATCAGCCACTGGGCCCACGCATCGGGTACTTCTTTTTCGACGGCAAAGCCGGTCAGGCTGGCGCGGTCGGGGAAGGGCGGGCCATTGCGGCGCAGGTGCAGTTCCAGATCGCGGCTGTGCAGCAGATGGGCACCGCGGTCGCCCGCGCTGTGGCACAAGGGGTGTTTCAGCAGGGTCAGCAGCGCCTCGGCATCCAGACGGCGCGCGAACAGCCCGGCCACATGACGCAGGAACCGGCCCGGCGGCGACAGTTGCAGCGGCAGGCCGGCACTGTCGTCGGGCAGGATGTTCCAGCGGTCCAGAGCAGCGCTGACCTGGCGGGTCAGCATCCGGTCGGGGGTGATCAGGGCAGCAGTCTGTCCGGTCTCGGCCGCCTGCCGCAGGCGCAGGGCGATGGCCAGCGCCTCGGCCCGCGGCGATTGCACCTCGACCAGGGTGATGTCGCGCGTCGCGGCATCAAGATCGCGCAGCCGCGGGCCTTCGCTCATCCAGGCATCGGTAATCGGGGCCGGACGCAACGCCAATGAAACCAGACGGTTGCGCGCGGGCGAGGGGGGCTGGTCCGGGGTCCAGGCTGCGATCTGATCCGGCTCCAAGCCCAGTTCTGTCATCAGCTTGCGGAACCGGTATTGCGGGTGATCTTCCGAGGTCATTGTCGAATCCAACCGCTCCCAGACATGGGCGGGCTGGTCGAAATCGTACCCGGGCAGGATCAGCGCCCCCTGCGGCAGCCGCGCCACCGCTTGCATCAGCATCAGCGTGGTCCCGCGCGAGCCGGTGGACCCGGCCAGGATCACCGGGTGTTGCGGCGGCGCGTCCTGCCAGCGGGCGATCAGGTTTTCGACCACGCGGCGTTGGCGGGCCTGCACGTCCAGGCTGCCATCCTCGGTCTTCAGGAACTGGTCGGCGATGCCGATGAAGGCCTGCGCCCGTGCCCAATGGCCCGACAGGTCGGTCACGTCCAGCTGCCGGATCGCCTCGGGCGAGACGCCTTCGCCCTGCATCTCTTCGATCAGGGCGGCGAGGCTGTCGGACAGGTCGAACAGCGACGACCGTGCGGCCAGGTCCGGTTGCTGGTCGAGCAGGCGGGACACCAGTTGCGTCAGTTCCAGCCGTCGCCGCAAGGGCGGCACGGCGGGCGGCACCTGATCCAGATCGACGCTTTCGCCGAGATCAGTCACCAGCGAAATGCGGGGCAACAGGCAGGGCGGGCCCTGATCGAACAGCTCGCGCACGCGGCGGGCCATGCGGCGGGTGTTCAGCACCAGTTGTACGCGGGCCAGTGCCTCGGGCGGGTGGCCATCGCAGCGCGCCCGCAGCCCGCGCACCAGTGCCTGCGGAAAATCCGCGCCGGGGGGCACTGCAAAGACCCGAGGGGTGGCGCCGGGTTCAAACATCGGCCAGCATCTCCTCGGCCAGAGCGATGCCTTCGGGGCGGCCGACATCGCACCAGCGCCCGGGATACTGCAGCCCGTACAGCCGTCCATCGCGCTGCATCCGGTCCCACAAAACATTGAGCGAGAACGCTTTTTCCGGAATTTCCGCCAGACCGTCGGTCTTGAGGATCTGAATGCCGCCATAGACGTGACCCGGCCCGCGTGCAAGCCGGCCTTCGGGGTCGACCTTGAAGTCTCCGGGGCCTGTATGTCCGATCGTCTGTGCGATCGGCACGCAGATCAACAGCGCGTCCATCCGCGCCGGGTCCCAGGCCGCCTGCAGCAACTCCAAAGGGTTGGGCCCGGACCAGATCGCATCGGTATTCATCGTGAATACCGGCCCCGGACCCAGCAGTGGCAAGGCTGCCCGCAACCCGCCGCCGGTTTCCAGGATTTCCGGCTGTTCGTGTGACAGCAGAACACCTCGCGGCGCCAAATGATCGGTCAGTTGATCGGCCATGTAGTGCAGGTTCGCGACCACACGGCGTGGCCTCACCGCATCCGTCAACTCCAGCGTATGGTCGATCAGCGGCCGTCCGGCCACCGGGATCAGCGGCTTGGGCCGGGTGCGGGTCAACGCGCCCATCCGGGTGCCGAAACCGGCGGCAAACAGCATCACGGCCTGCGGTCTTGCGGTCATGCGCCCCTCAGACGTGCCAGGTTTTCCGGGGTGGGTTCGGGCAGGGCCGAGCGCAGCAGGTCGGCCAGGGAAATCAACACGGGATGTTCCAGATCGCGCATCAGATGCGCCCAGGTGGCCGGGATCAGATCGATGTAATGCGGCTTGCCATAGTCCATGGCCAGCCGGGCGAACACGCCGAGAATGCGCAGGTTCCGCTGGACGCCCAGAACGCTGTAGGCAGTGCGGAAGTCATGATCGTCCACGCCGGTGGACGCGATGTAGCGCTGGATCATCTGCATCTCGACTCCTGCCGGCACGGCGCGCCGGACATCCTGCAGCAGCGACACCAGATCATAGGCCGGATGGCACAGCATCGCGCATTGGAAATCCAGCAGGCCGACCCGGCGGACCCCATCGCGACCCTGCAGCCAGATCAGGTTCTCGGCGTGGTAGTCCCTGAGCGTCACCACCCGTGTGCCCGAAGTTTCCTGATGCAGGATGTCGGCAAAGCGGTGTTCGAACCGCGCCCGGGCGTCGGCATCGTGCCTGCCCAGAATTCCTTCCGCATATTTGGTGAAGGCCAGTGCCGAAAGTTCGGTCATCAGGGATGGATCATAGCTGTCCAGCGCGGGCAAGGAGGCGGCGTGCAAATGCACCAGAACGTCGGTGGCGGCGTCGTACAACGCGCGCTCTTTCGCGGGCGCGCGTTCCAGCACCCGGGCGAACAGATCATCACCGAAATCTTCCAACAGCAGGAAGCCGTGCTCGGAATCCTCGGCCAGGATTTCAGGCGCACTCAGGCCGATGGAATGCAGGTAGCGGGCGACCTTGACAAAGGGCCGGACGTCTTCGCCCTTGTCCGGGGGCGCATCCATCAATACCACCGTCCTTCCCGTGTCGGGATCGGTCAGCCGCTCGTAGCGGCGGTTGGACGCGTCGCCGGCCAGCGGATGGCGTCGTGCTCCGGACCACGGGGTTCGCGCCAGGAACGCCTGGATCAGGTCTGCACGGTTGGTCATACGGAAAACTCCAGCTTGTCAGCCCATTTCGGATCGGACCAGGACAGTGTCAGATGTCGCGTCTCCTCGTGGGCCGCGTCGGTTTTAAACGTGACCAACAAGGCCGACTCCGGCCGCAGATCGCCCAGCTTTTCTGGCCATTCGACCAGACAGATCGCCGTGTCGAACGCCTCGGTCAGGCCCAGTTCGACGATCTCGTCGGCCGAGGTCAGGCGATACAGGTCGGAATGCCATATCTCTCCGGTGGCGCCGTCATAGACCTGAACTAGGGTGAAGGTCGGTGACGGAACATCCTCGGGGACCGGCAGGACCGACCGGATCAGGCTGCGGGCGAAATGGGTCTTGCCGCTACCTATGGGTCCGTCCAGCAGCACCACGTCGCCGGGGGCCAGCCGTTGGCCCAGTTCCGCCGCCAGGCGCGACGTCTTTTCGGGCGAGTCCAGGGTTATCGAAACAGGCGAATTCATGGCGCCACAATGGACGCGCCGCACCCCCGCTGCAACCCGGTTCAGGCCGGGATCTGCATCATTCCTCTGGCCGGGTTTTCCGCCGGTTCGACCGAGAAACGGACGATGGTCGCGCCGTTCTGGATCGGGGTCACCGTGCAGGATACGGGCGTCCCGTCCGACTTGCGGATTTCCGCGCTCCACTCGGCCCGGTCATTGCGCATTTCGATGAAGTCGCGAATTTCGCCCAGAACCGGAGTCGCCTGGCATTTTTCCTGCCAGCTGCGGATGAGGTCCAACACGGTGGCGGGCAGGAAACCCTCTTCGTCCGGGTCGTTCCAAAGCTGGTGATAAGCATGGTTGGTGAAGGCCAGAGTCCCGTCATCGGCGAAAACGGCGATCGCGTCGGCCAACTTGTCGAAGACCGACTGCATCAGGTCCATCTCGGACCGGAAGCGCCGGGTCAGGGTGATCTCGGCGGTGATGTCCTCGAACAGAAAAGCAACGGCGCCGTCGGGATGCGGGCGGCCGCTGACCGAATAGACCGATCCCGACGGCAGCGACCAGGTTTCCTGATAGTTGCCGCCTTCGGCCGCTTCGAGCAGGTCATTCATCTGGCTGCGCCAGCTTCGATAGTTTTTGGGTTCGGGCATCATGTGCTGGTCGCGCAACCTGTCGAAAAAGCTGGAAAGGCTGGGGCGGCAGCTGAGAAAGTCGGGCGGCAGCGCTGTCAGGTCGATCAGGGCCGGGTTGAACAGCGCCAGCTGCCGGTTGCGGTCGAAGATCGCCAACCCGATCGACAACTGCGCGAAGGTCTTGGTCATGGTCTGGACGAATTTGCGCTGGGCGGTTTCGGCCTCGACGATCGCGTTTACGTCGACAGCATAATGCAGCATGCCCTCGTCCAGTTCGATCTGCGTCAGATCGAACCACAGCCTGTTGTCGTTGCCTTTGACCGGAATGGAAACGCGGGTCTTCCGTCCGGGCCGGGTTTCACCCGCGAGATCGGGAAACATGGGGTCGGTCAGGTCGGTATCGGGCCCCCGCACCTTGCGGGCCAGCGTTACATAGGCAGCGTTGCACCAGCTGACCCTGTTCGACCGGTTCAGAAGCCATACCGGATAGGGCGCCTTGTCCATGGCCAGGCGGATCGGGTCGCTGGGGTCGCGGCGAATGGGCTCGGGTGCACCGGCCCGGTCGCGCAGGCGCACCCGTACAATCCCGTCGATCCATTCGCACAGAACTTCTCGCTCGACCGTGCAGTCGATGGCAGACACCACCATGCTGCCCTGCTCGCGCACCAGTTCAGGAGACTCGGGAAAGGCGGGAAAGTCCCTCTGCAACAGGCGACTGAGATCATTCCAGTCATTCACCGACTCGAATCCGGACAGGGCGATGTCGGAATGGCTGATCAGGCGATCGCCATCGAACAGAAACACCGCATCCAAAAGGGATTCGGGCGCCGACAGGCCAAAGCTGTCATCGCGGGGCCGGCGCCGCGGCAACAGCCACTGCAGCGCCAGGCTTGACGAGACCAGGCTGATCGCGGCCAGAATGATCCAGTCTGCCATATTCCGTGCACCCGAAAACCCAAACCAGACCCAACTATCGGCGCCAATGGTTAACGGTGTCTTAACTCAGACCCGGAACGGCTTGTTGGCACCCGAGGGAACCGGCGACTCACCGCTCTGGGCGTCGATCAGTTTCCGCGGCCAGGACACCAGAACGATGGCGCCCCGGCGCTCGGGGTTGTCAGTGAGGTCCTGATACGGATCGGATCCGTTGGCGAAGGAGAGTTCCGCACCGCTGCGCTCGAGCAGCGTCTTGGCAATGAACAGACCCAGGCCCATGCCCTCGTATTCGGGCCGCGTGCGTAGGTCGGTTTCGGCGCGTTTGCGGCGCATGAACGGATCGCCGATGCGCCCGATGATCTGGGCCGGATATCCGCGTCCGTCATCCATGATGCTGACGGTGATCCGGTCGGGGGTCCATTCGGCCTCGACCCAGACCTGCGCGCGGGCGAAATCGACCGCGTTCTGGATCAGGTTGCGCAGCCCGTGGATGATCTCGGGTTTGCGCAGGATCGAGGGCTGCTGAACGTCGCCATCCGGCCCCGGCCCTTCGGCGAAATGCACCTGTTTGCCGCGGTGGATATGCGGCTCGGCGGCTTCGTGGATCACGGTGGACAGTGGCGCCTGCCGCAGGTGCAGGTCGTCCTTTCCGGCCCGGCCCATGTCGCGCAGGATGTCGCGGCAGCGGTCGGCCTGCTCGCGGATCAGGGCGGCGTCTTCCTTCAGGTCCGGGCGGTCGTCCAATTCCTCGATCAGCTCGGCGCTGGTCAGCTTGATGGTGGCCAGAGGCGTGCCCAGCTCATGCGCGGCGGCGGCCACGACCCCGCCTAGGTCGGTCAGTTTCTGTTCGCGGGCCAGTGCCATCTGGGTGGCGGCCAGCGCCTCGGACATCGACTGGACCTCAGCGCTGATGCGGTGCGAGTAGGCGCCGATGAACACGATCGCGATCACGATGGCGGCCCAGTTTCCGAACAGCAGGATCTCGGGGATGTCCAGCACCAGCCCCAGATTGGTGCGCAGCGGCAGGTGGAACCGGGCCAGCAGCGTCGCCACGATGATCGCCGCCCCGCCGATGATCAGGGTCGAGCGGGTGCTCATGACGTTGGCGGCGATGGTCACCGGCCCCAGCAGCAGAAGTGAAAAGGGATTGTTCAGCCCGCCGGTGAGGTACAGCAGAATGGCCAGCTGCAGCAGGTCGAACAGCACCATCAGGAAGTTCTCGAATTCGGTCAGGCGCTTGTTCTGTGGGAACAGCAGCATAGCCGTCAGGTTGCCCATCACCGACACGCCGATGGCCAGATAGCACAGGCCCAGTTCCAGCTGAACGTGATAGACCTGCTGCGCCACGGTGATGGCGGTCAGCTGGCCGATGATGGCCACCCATCGCAGCAGGATCAGCGTGCGCAGCCGGATCCAACTGCTTCGTTCCTGTCCGCGCCAGAGGCTGGTGTTGGAATCCGTCATCGCGCGATTATGTCCTGTTGCGGCGGCTGGTCAACTTGATAGGTGTTGCGGCCGATCCGATCAACAGCCCCTTGCGTCAGGAAATACGCCATGACCCGTCTTTATGCCATTCTCGCAACCGTCGTTCTGGCCCTTGGCCTGGGCGCCATGTGGCTGATGACGCGTGGCGGGCCCGAGGACAAGTTCGCCCAATGCCGGACCAGCCAGATCGCCGGCGGTTCCGCGGCCATCGGCGGCCCGTTCGAGCTGATCAACTCCAAGGGTGAAACCGTGACCGACAAGGATGTGATCACCGAACCGTCGCTGATCTATTTCGGCTATACCTTCTGCCCCGATGTCTGCCCGCTGGACACCACCCGCAATGCCGAGGCCGTCGATATCCTGACCGAGCGCGGCTATTCGGTGACGCCGATCTTCATCTCGATCGACCCCGATCGCGACACCCCCGAGGCGGTCGGCGATTTTGCCTACAACCTGCATGAAAAGATGATCGGGCTGACCGGAACGCCCGAACAGGTCAAAGCTGCGAGCCAAGCCTACAAGACTTATTACAAGGCCCAGGACAAGAGCGACGAGTATTACTTGGTCGATCATTCCACCTTTACCTATTTCGTCACGCCGCAGGACGGATTCCTGGAGTTCTTCAAGCGGGACGACACGGCCGAGCAGATTGCCGACCGGGTCGCCTGTTTCCTGGACCAGGCAGGGAAATAGAGGGTGGTTTGACCTTTGGTGTGGCGCTGCTATTACTCAACACCAAGCCTATCGGCAGGACATAGCAGAAAGAACCCACATGGCAGACAGTGCGCAGCTTGAAATCGGCCCCGACAAATCCCTGCTTCTGGTGGATGATGACGAGCCGTTTCTGAGGCGTCTGGCCAAGGCGATGGAAAAGCGCGGGTTCGAGGTGGAAACCGCCGGATCGGTCGCCGCCGGCCGCGCCATCGCCACCGCTCGCCCACCTGCCTTTGCCGTAGTGGATCTGCGGCTTGAGGATGGCAACGGTTTGGACGTGGTCGAGGTGCTGCGGGAAAAGCGCCCCGACAGCCGGGTGGTGGTTCTGACTGGCTATGGCGCGATCGCGACTGCCGTGGCGGCCGTGAAAATCGGCGCCACAGACTATCTGTCGAAACCCGCCGACGCCACCGACATCACCAACGCGCTTCTGGCCAAGGGCGACGAACTGCCCCCGCCCCCCGAAAACCCCATGAGCGCCGACCGCGTACGGTGGGAGCATATCCAGCGGGTCTATGAACTGTGCGACCGAAACGTCTCGGAAACCGCGCGACGGCTGAACATGCACCGCCGGACCTTGCAGCGGATTCTGGCGAAGCGCAGCCCGCGGTAATACCGGGTCGCGCTACGCCTGTTCGAAGTTCAAGTACATTTGAAAGCGAGCTGGAATGGCCGCAATGCGGGACAAACGCGACATTGCTGCTGGCTTTCAAGTTAGTTTTCTGGCGTGTACCAGATTGGCGAAGTGTAGGCGCGCTCCTGATGGATCATTACGGCATCCTCTGGCAGGTCGAGGTTGCCGTAAAAAGCCTCGTCATAGGCCAGCCAGGTCGGCGTCGGGATTTCAAGCACCCGGACATAATAGTATGCACGCTGAGCCGGATCGAACTCTGGGTCCACCCAGTGCGCGCCAAGTGCGGCTGAACCAATGGTATTGGTGTAGTTCGCACCGTCCACCGTGTTGCCAACGGGTGGCAGTTTGCCGTCGGCGCCCGGATTCCGGTCTCCCGCCCACGCGGCGTCAAATACCTTGGTCTGCGGTTCGCCATTTGCATCGACCCAGCCCTTTATGATCTGGATGCGATCTAGGTTCGCGCCGTCCGGGTCGCGCAGCGCACGCACCATGAAGGTGGGGGCTGCTCCCTCTGGCCCGGCGAAGAGGTCCGCGCCCATGGGCACGCCCCGGGCATAACCCTCGACGGCGAAATCGGGACGGTGGACCTCGTCGGGTTCAAAGTCCCACCCCGCAAACACGCGGACAGTCATGCGCGGGCCGGTGGTGGCATAAACCTCCTTGCGCTTGAATGCGTCCCAGATCGCCTCTCGCGTGTTCTCCCGCGCCCATGCAGCGGCAAGACCGGACGCGAGGGTTTCATATGTGCGGATCGCGACGTCTTCACCCAAAAAATCAGGCTGGATGATGAACTCATCGTAGCGGTGATCGCCGCCGCCGGGTTCTGCTGGGGAAGCCTTGCCAAAGAAGTTGTCCTCGCGGGCGGTTGCCAGCGACGTGTGGCTGTCGGTCGCGCCGATCATCCCGAATTTGTAAGGGTTCGTGCCTATGTCTTCTTCGTATTTCAGACCGCGCGCCAGTGCCTCACGAGCGTATTCGCGTGGCAGCATGTCCGGTGTCTTAAGTGCACTGCCGAAATTTCCGCGATCCCAGCGATAATAGTCCGCGAACTCGTCATTTGGTGAGAGCATCGGGTGGGTTTCCCCGTCGCCTTTAATCTGCGTGACTTCGTATAGCGGTTCCCACCGCATCCGGCGTTCGGCGTAGGCCTGATCTATCGGTTCGCCATTCTGGCGGACATCGTCGAACATCGTGCCATTCGACAGGTTGCCGTTGTGGGCAAACGCCATGACCTGACCGCCTGTTCGGGCTTCATACGCTTCCATCCAGTCCCAAAGATCCTCCGGATCGGAACTGTCGTAGTTGGAAAATGGCACGAGGTCCGCGACTTCGTCTGCACCATCTCGAAACATGACGATCCGATGCAGGTTGTTCAGGTCCTTGATTGAAGTCCATTCAAAGCCGTGCAGAGATGTGAACACGCCAGGTTCATTGTACCGCTCAGCTGCATCGACGATGCGCCTCCAAAATGTACGGGTCAGATCGTCGTCGTCAATCGGGTCCGTTACCGCGCCCATCGCGTCGCCCCACATTACGAAT
>NZ_JBXWRZ010000049.1:0-22379 GCF_059613165.1 Ruegeria sp. BHSB172 | reverse complement strand
CTTGCGGGCGATCCGATTCAGATGGTGTCCCTGCAACCCGACGGCCCGACCGAGGCCGACGATGTCGGGATCACTTTCACCGAGATAAAGACGGCCTGCGCGGCGATCGAGTTGCCGGAAGATGAGCCTAGGCTGACCGTCTTGCAGACACCCGCCCCCGAACCCGTCGCGGACGACCCATACCCGGCCCCTAATAGCGAAGGGCTTGCAGCCGCCTTTTTCGAAGGGTCCGGGCGGTTTGCGATGGGACGCTTTCTAAGCGGCCCGGCATCCACGCATCGGCATGACGGCCTTTGCGCGGATGGCCAGCCCCTGCACCCGTCGGCCGGCTTGCTGGACCGGTTCGCAAAGGACCTGGCCGGCTGGGATGCTGATGCAAGCGGGCAACTGCCTCATCCGCAACTGATCGTCATGCGCCCATCGGGCGGCAAGGGGGCCGCGCTGGCCCTGTTGCGTGACGGTCAGGACAATGCCGCCGCCATTCACGACGCGCGCAAGCTGGGGGCCGTCGTCGCGCTATGGAAATCGCTTCGGGGGACGGATCCGTGACGACCCGGCCCATTTTTGCAAATAAATCCTTACCGTCACGCGTTTTTGCCAGTTTTCAAGGTTAGTGTCATGAGTGAATCCAACCGCCGGGACTTGATCCGGATCGCCAACGAATTGAACGAAATGAGCAATGACGAGACCCGTCATTTCATTTCACGGATCATTGATGACCTGACCAACCTGAAACCCTCGATCGCCTTTGTCGGGCAGATCAAGGCAGGGAAATCCCGGCTGATCAACGGATTCACCGGACAGGCCGAATTTCTGCCCTCGGACGTCAATCCCTGGACGACGGTGATTACCGACATGCATTTCGGGCACCCGTCGGGGCGGACCCAAGGGGCGCAGTTCCACTTTTTCGACGACCGTCAGTGGCGCGCCCTGATCGCCGAAGGCGAAGAACTGCGCAACATGTTCCCCGATGACGAGGACAGCTACAAGCGCGAGATGATCGAAGAGCAGGTCGAGGCGATGAAAACCCGCGCCCGGCTGCGGCTGGGCGACAGCTACGAGCAGTTGCTGGGCCAACACCACGACCTCGAAGAGCTGACCTCCGAGGATCTTGCCCGCTATGTCTGCGCCGGCGAGGATCCGACCGAGGCGACCGAACATGATCCGGGCTCGGACCGGGGTCTGTACAGTGACATCACCCGCAAGGCCGATGTCTATTTCGAACGGGGCCATTTCCCGTTTCCGCTGACCGTAACCGACACGCCTGGGGTGAACGACCCGCTGCTGATCCGCGAGGAGATCTCGCGTCAGTATCTCAAGGAAAGCGATTTCTTCGTGGTGGTGTTGTCGGCGCATCAGGCACTGTCGCGTGCCGATCTGAAACTGTTCCGCCTGATGCAGGCGCTGGAACTGGGCCAGATCGTGGTATTCATCAACCGCGTCGACGAATTGAACGGCGGTGCCGAAGATGCCGCGAAGGTTCGCGCTGACGTGCTGGACGGCCTGCAAAAGGCGTTGGGAAAGACCAATATCGACGTGCTGATGGGCAGCGCCCAATGGGCGCATTATGCGCTGACCGGCGACGAATCCCAGGTGAACCATGACAAGGTTCTGGCCTGGCTGCGCGCCCATCCCGATCAGATGCAGCAGTATCTGGAAGGCGTTCAGAAGCTGAAGCAGGCCCCCGCCCCGATCAGCCGCGAAGCGGTCCTGCGCTATGCCGCGATGATCGCGTCGGGCCTGCCGGATCTGCGTCGCCACGTCACCACCGCGCTGGCCGAAGGCAAGCGCGAGGAACAGCTGCGCATGGCGTGGCAGCATCTCAACAGTTTTGCCGAAGGGGCGCTGGAACGCGGCAACGCGCGCTTGCGCGCACTGGACGAAGACGGCCGGTGCCAGACCGAAAGCGCCGCGGAGAACGACAAGACACTGACCCATCTGCGCAAAACCGTGGCGGACCGCATCGTCGAAATTACCCGCGAGATGGACGACATACTGGCCAATCTGCGTGGGGTGATGGACGACACCGTGGCCGAGGCGGTCGCCGACGTGGTATACGGCCCCAATGGGCAATCCCCGCTGTTGGCCAAGGGCGACGCGACCGAATTGAACTTTGTCCCCCTGCGCGAACGGATGCGCGAGCTGGTCCAGGGTGCGACCCAGGTGATCCGCCAGCGCATGCTCAGCGAACTCTATTCGATCGACATGCAGGCGAATGGCGCGCTGCGCGCCCTGCCCGGCTGGCAGGAGCCGGCCGACAGCCGCATGAACACCAGCGCGGTGCGCTGGTACCGACCCGACACCTCGGCCCTGACCCGCGGGATCACGGTCGAGCTGCGGGTGAACTGGCTGTCGCGGCTGATTTCCCGCAAATCGGTCGTGTCCCGGGCCGAGCGCATGATCGTGCAGGAATTCCAGCTGATCGGCGACGACCTGATCGACACCGCCCGCGACGATCTGCTGGAGCGGTTGAACACGGTACTAGATCATTTTCTGGCCTTGCTGGCGGGTCATCTTGAAAACCGCGCCGCATCTGGCAAAAACTCGGAACGCGGTCAGGCCCAGATCGAGCTGGACCGCGCGCGGGCCATCGCGGACCAGCTGCAATTGGTCTTTGACATCGAACACGGCAACGAACGACAACCGGAGGCCGCAGAGTGATCGAATTTCCCTCTACCGAACACGAGGTCCGACAGCTCGAGCGCTTTCTCAGCGCCACCGAGTCGCTGCCCGCGACGGACCGGCTCGAGGATATGCGCGCACGCGCGCAGGCCCATGCCGAACGGTTGTCGACCGCGGTGTCGATCGGGTTCGCCGGAGAATTCGGCGCCGGCAAATCCAGCTTGGCCAACATGCTGGCCGGGGCCGACATTCTGCCCACCGGCCCGCAGCATCTGAAACTGCCGCTGGTGATCGTGGCCTATGCCGACGCGCCGGAAACCACCGTCGGCTGGTGGGACAAGGAACCCAAGACCTACTCCGGCATCGTCCTTGAAAAGGCGGCAGCCGATAACCCCGATTTCATTTCGGTCGGGCTGAACACCCCGGCCCTGCGCGAAATCTCGTTGTTCGACCTGCCCGGATCGGGTTCCCTGGATGACAGCTACAAGCAAACGCTGGACCTGCTAAAGTTCGTCGATTGCGCGATCTGGTGCACCAACGGCACCAACGCCTGGCGCGAGACCGAACACCACCTGTGGGCACAGGTGCCGGAAACCCTGCGGGCGAACAGCCTGCTGGCCGTGACCCATGCCGACTTGCCGCCGGTGCGCGACGCCCTGGACCGCGTGTTGGCCCGGCTGGAAAAACAGAAGACCGGCATGTTTCGGGCCATCGTCCCGATCGGAACACCGGTCGCCGTGCGCGCCATGGCCCAAGAGCCCGAACCCGATTTCGCCTTGTGGGAGACCTGCGGCGGCCAGAAACTGGCTGAACAGATGCTGGAAATCGCCTCGGACCGGCGCAAATCCGACTTGGAGGCCGCACGCCGCGACCTGAAACAGGAATTTCTGCCGTTTCTGGAGACCCTCAAGGGAGACGAACCAGAAACCCCCGACTCGCGCACCGTCCAGCCCAGTCTGGAATCGGCGCTGCCGCCGCTGTCCAATCCGATCCTCGAAGACTGGCTGGCCGCCATCGCCAGCATCTACGAGGACCTGCGCGACAGCTCGGACATCGACCCCGGCGCCTTCCTGGAAAGCTGCCGGGAAATCGTCGAAGATTTTGCCGAACGCCTGGACTCCGGGTCCGAGATCGACCCCGAGGCCGACTGGATCCCGACCGAGTTCGAGAAGGCCACGGACCTGTTGCTGCTGCTTCAGTTCGAAACCGGCGAGACCCGGCTGAAGGATGCGGTCAGCATACTGGCGCAGCTCAGCGACAATCTGGCCTGGGCCGGCAGCAAGGTCGCCACGGCCGCGCCCCGCACCGGCACCTGAACTCTTCGCGCCCGGATTGCGCCGCTCAGCGGCGAATCGAGCGCCTGGACTCTGCCAACCATTGTTTCGAATCCGTCGACCATGCCGGTCGCGACCAGCGGACTGACAATGGTCAGACTACACCATTTTCCAATATATAGCATATTTCCTCAGATAACATACAAGATACAGATCGCCCTGCGGGTCGATCCATAGTGAAGCCATGCGGCGGCCCCAATAAAGTCAAATTTGAACCGTCTAACCGTTCTCAAGTGTCCTGCGGTTGTTTTTGGTTGTGAGTGCAAGGGTAGTTTGTCCGGTTTTTGTAGGCCGCAAGAATTGAACTCATGGGCGGGAAAAATGAATCACAACCACGCGGTCGGCGCCTCGCACGACGAACCACAGATCCAAGGGCTGCAACCCGGCGCGAAGCTGCTGCGCGGCCAGTATGAAATACTGGAATTTCTCAGCAATGGCGGGTTCGGGATTACCTACCTGGCCCGTGACAGCCTGGATCGCGACGTGGTCATCAAGGAATGCTATCCGGGGGCGCTGTGCCGCCGGAACGGCGATCTGGTCGAACCCAACGACCCCGCCTTCAAGGACGATCTGCGCGCCATCATCGATCTGTTCATCCAAGAGGCCCGCAACCACGCGCGGCTGGTGCACCCGAACATCGTGGATGTTCATCAGGTGTTCGAGGACAACGACACCGCCTATATCGCGATGGACCTGATCCGCGGCTGCGACCTGCTGGATTACATCGAAGACCCCAAGACCGAGAGCGGCCCAGATTTTATCGTGCAGGTCACCGAGAAGATGCTGTCGGCGGTGTCGTTCATTCACCAAAGCGGCATGCTGCACCGCGACATCTCGCCCGACAACATCCTGATCGACGAACATGGCGAACCGATCCTGATCGATTTCGGGGCCGCGCGGGAACAGGCCGCCAACAAGTCCGCCGCCCTGCTGACCCTGCGGGTCATCAAGGACGGCTATTCCCCGCATGAATTCTATGTACGCGGATCGGAACAGGGACCTAGCAGCGATCTGTATGTGCTGGGCGCCACGCTGTACCACGCGATCAGCGGCGAACGGCCCATCGACGGGCAGACCCGCCTGAACGCCTTCAACAACGGCCAGCCGGACCCGTATGTCCCGCTGACCGGCCGGTTCCAGGGCTATCCCGAAGGGTTCCTCGAGGCGATCGACAAAGCGATGGAGCTTCACGCCACCGATCGCCTGCAATCAGCTCTGGACTGGCTGCGCATGTTCCGCGGTCCCAGCGTCGTGTTCGACAACTTCGATTATCGTCCGGTCTCGGTCATCGTCGCGCTGGACCGCGAAGATGACGAGGCAGAAAAGGCCCGCATCAAGGCCGAGGCCGACAATGCCGAAGCGGTCGTGACCGCTCTGCTGGCCGGCAATTCCGATCTGGCTCTTGGCCCGACCAAGAACGACGAGGCGGCTGCCTCGGGGTCCGTGGGTGATACGGCCCCGACGGTCGACACCGTCGTTCAGAAAAGCTCGAGCGGCAGCGGTAAACTGATCGTCGGCCTGGCGGTTCTGGCAGCCTTGGCTGCCGGCGGCGGCTATGTCTGGATGAACAAGGACGGCACGGCACCCGACGGTGCCGTATCCGCCGTTCAGGCGGATACGACCGTCGCGGCGGCGACACCCGAAATCACGCCGGAAGCACCCGCACCCATCGAATCAGACCCCGAACCGGACACCGCCCTCGAAACCCCACCGACCGACGGTGTGGGAAATCGCGGGCCGGAAGAAACCGCGGCAACACCAGAAGCGCAGGACCAGCCTGTCGAGCAGCCCCTGGCCGAGCCAGCCCAAACGGCAGATCCAGTCGTCGAAAAACCCACGGCTGCTGCGCCCGAGACCCCTGCCCCGACCGCACCGGTCAAGCTGGCCCAGAACCAGTTCGGCTTTGCCCATTGGGATGTCGAAGTCCCGTTCTCAACCGCCACGCGGCGCGGTTCTACCGGCAGCGCGATCGCGATCACCGGTGTTGAACAGGGCCGGGACCTGTCGGTCATTGGCGATTGGGTCGCACGCGGCGCGGTCATCTACACCCTGAACGGCGAGCCTATTCAGGACGACGCACCCCTGGCGACGCAGGTGCTGAACAACCTTCAGATCGACCCCGACGGCTATGTCCGCGTGGCCGCCCGGTACCGGGCACCAGGCAAGACCCGGCCCGAGAACGGCCTGCTGGCCTTACCCGCGATCCGCAACTTCGGGTTGATCAACGGGTATGGTTTCACCGCCCGTGCCGGTGGCGACACGGGTTGGCAGACCATCGTGAGCGAAGCGCCGACCGAAGGGGCTGGATCCTTGCAGGAAGGCGACATCCTGCTGCGCGAAATCCACACCGGCACCGAGATCACCGAGTCCGACAGCCTGGACCGGGTGATTTCCGAACTGGTGGCCGATGGCCAGCCCGAGGCAAAGCTGACGGTATCGCGCAACGGCGCCGAGACCACCGCCCTGATGCCCTTGACACAGGAGCAGGCGGAATGACCTGACCGACAAGTCCCGAACCCGCCAGCGTGTTTGGCTGAGGGTGGCATCGGTTTTGCGCCACCCTGACGGGATCCGGCCCGTCGCGGAGCGTAAAGATTTTCTGGTTTCCCCGATCATCAGTGCCCTGCCCGTGCGCAGAGGTTTTTCGCAGCCCCACGGACCCATCCAGTCCGTGCAAGAAGTCAAAAGGTGTCGACACCATGTTCAAATACAAAAGCCCCCTCAGCCGGCTTCTCGAAGGTGCCGGCAAGACCAAGGAAGCCGAGGCCACCGATACGGCCGAAGCCACGCAGACAGAACCCGAGGCTGCGCCCGACGAGAAACCTCAGCCGATCGCGGATTTCAACGCGCTTCGGCAGGCTCTGGGTGGCGGCAGCCTGAACACCGAAGGCTTCGAGGAAAGCGACGAGCTGCTCCCCGAGGACAAGATGCCCGAGTTTGACGACGAGGAAGAACCGGTCACCGAGGCGGCCGAGGAAGCCCCGTCGCAGCCCGAAGCGGCCGAGCCCGAACCCGAGCCGGTCGTGACCCTGCGTTTGGCTCAGCCCGAGCCTGAACCCGAGGCAGCTTCGATCGAGGCGGACAGCGCCGAGGAAGCAGTTGCCGAGGCGCCCGAGCCAGAGGCGTCGGCGCTGGAAGAGTCCCCCGAACCGCCCGTCGCAGCGCCCGAGCCTGCTACGATCGCGGCCACCGCAACCGCAGCCATGACGGCGGCACCCGACGCGGCCCAACAGGACCGCCGCGCGCGGGTCAAGACCACCTTCCTGGGCTTCGAGCGGCCGGACACCCATGTTCAGGATCTGATCGAAACCGCCGAACCGATCCGCAAGGCCGAGACTGCCACCGAGACCTTCCCGGTTGGCTGGCTGGTCGTCACTGGCGGCCCAGGCCGTGGCGCCAGCATCACCCTGAAGGAAGGGCTGATGCAGATCGGCCGCAACGACGATCAGGCGATCCAGCTCGATTTCGGCGACACCGGCATTTCGCGCTCGAACCATGCGTTCATCGCCTATGATCCGGAAGACCGGAAATGCTATATGGGCCATGGAGGCAAGGCCAACCTGGTGCGCCTGAACGGCAAGCCGGTTCTGAGTACCGTACCGCTGGCCAGCGGCGACCTGATCCGCATCAGCGAAACGTCCCTGCGGTTCGTCGCCTTCTGCGACGAAAACTTCGACTGGCGGGACGCATAACGAATGCTGGCGACTCCGTCATATGACATTGCGCTGATCCTGGATCAGGGCCGGCGCGACTCGCAGGAGGACGCGATCGCGGCACGTGTCTTTGACGCGGCCAATGCCGGCTACGTGGTGGTGGCCGACGGCATGGGCGGTCACGCGGCCGGCGAGGTCGCCTCGGACCTCGTGATCAAGGCCTGGCGCTCGGTTCTGGATGCCGTTCTGGACAGTCGCGAACCGACCGAAAGCGAATTGCAAGACGCCCTGCCCCTGGCCGCCATGCAGGCCAATGCGACGGTGGCGGGCTACGGCGAAGATCAGCCGGCAGGCTTCAACATGGGGTCGACCCTTCTGGGCGTTCTGCTGCTGCGCAACCGGCTGTTCTGGATCTCGATCGGCGACAGCCCACTCTACCTGTTCCGTGACGGGGCCCTGACCCAGATCAACGAAGATCACTCGATGGCGCCCGAAATCGACGCCCGTGTCGCACAGGGGCATCTGTCGCAGGCCGAAGCCCAGGCCCACCCCGACCGCAACCAGCTGACCTCGGTCATCATGGGCGCGGCGATCCCCAAGGTGGACTGCCCCGAACAGGCGCTGGAACTGGACCCCGAGGATATCGTGGTTCTGGGCAGCGACGGGCTGCAGTACCTGACCGACGACGAAATCAGCGCGACTCTGCAGGACAACGCCGACGCGCCTTCCCAGGACATCGCCGACAGCCTTCTGCAGGCCCTGATCGCCAAGGCCGATCCCGACCAGGACAACATTTCGATCGCCGTCGTGAAAGCGACCGGACAATAACAAGAGCAACCCAACAGGACCCATGAAAAAGACATTCCTCATATCCAGCCTGGCCCTTGCGGCAGCCGCAGGAGCAGCCTCGGCGCAAGAGGCCTGCTCGGACTACGAGATCCAGCGCGGCGACAGCCTGCGGGCACTGGCGATCGAAGTCTATGCAACCGAAGACTTCCGCATCATCTATGACGCCAACCGCGAGGTGATCGGCTCGAATCCGAACATCATCCGCGTGGGTGACATTCTCAAGATGCCCTGTCTCGAAGATGTCGGCCGGGCCGCACCCCAGCCCGAGACCGAGGCCGAGCGCATGGCCGCCGAGATGGCCGCCGAACTGGTCAAGGCCGCCGAAGAGCGCGCTGCCAAGGCCATCGCCGAGGCCGAGGCCCGCGTCGCCGCCGCTGAGGCCGAAGCCAAAAAGGCCAGCGAAGAGGCGGTGATTGCCGCCAAGACAGCCGCGAAACAAGAAATTGAAGCCGCCCGCGCCGAGGCTGCCGCGCTGATCCGCGACGCCGGCACGGCCGAGCGCCCGGCCATCCGCGACCGTCAGCTGCTGCTGATCACCGGCGGCAACTATGCGCCCTTCACCGACGAGTCCCTGCCCTATCGCGGGCTATACACGCATCTGGTCGAAACCGCCTTCCTGCGAGCCGCGCCTGAACAGGCCTACAAGATCCAGTTCGTGAACGACTGGTCTTCGCATCTCGACCTGCTGATGCCGACCCTCGCCTTCGACGCCACCTTCCCCTGGTCGCGCCCCAACTGCGACGAGGCCGAAGCCCTGTCGGAAAGCGACAGGAACCGGTGCGAGACCTACAACTTCTCGAATCCGTTCTACGAGGTGGTGGACACGTTCTTTGCCAAGGATGGCTCGGGCTACGAGACCACGCTCAGCTATGCCGATTTCGCGGGCGCAACGATCTGCCGTCCTGAAGGATGGTCAACGACCCACATGGATGCGGTGGGCCTGTATGAACCCGCGATCACCCTGATGCGCCCGGTCGACCCAGATGACTGTTTCCGCGCCGCCATGGACGGAAGCGCCGATATCGTAGCTATCGAGGCACACCTGGCCGTCGATGCGATCAAGCGGCTGGGCTACGAGCATCAGCTCGTTGAGAACCCCAACCTTGCGGCGATCAAACCGCTCAATGTCATGACCCACAAGGACAACCCGGATGGGGAAGCGATCCTTGAGACTCTGAATCAGGGTCTGGCGATCATGCAACAATCGGGCGAATGGCGCGACATCGTGTCCGAGGCCCTGCGGTACCAAATGGAAAACGGATAAGGCCCCGAACAGGCCTGAAAAAAACAAAAGTCTGGAGGAAGTGGACATGTTTGAAATCAACCTGAAGAATCTGGTGGTTGCGGCCACTGCAATCACCGCCCTGAGCGCCGGCGCAGCCGCAGCTCAGGAAGCCTGCTCGAACTATACGGTTCAGGATGGCGACACGCTGGCAACCATCTCGATCGCGGCCTACGGCACGTCGAACTACCAGCCGATCTTCAACGCAAACCGCAACATCATCTCGAACCCCTCGAACCTTGAGCCGGGCGTCGTGCTGGCCCTGCCCTGTGAGGACGGCAGCCTGCCCAACGGCCTGAGCGCACAGGACCTGATCGCCGCCGAGGAAGCCCGCAACGCGAACAACAAGGCGTCGAACGTCTATGAACCCCCCGTCAAGATTCTTGCCGGCGGCAACTATGCACCCTTCTCTGACGAGAGCTTGTCGGGCGGTGGCATTCTGGTGCGTCTGGCCTCGACCGCGCTCAGCCGTGGCGGCAACAGTCGCGAGCATTCGGTAAGCTTCGTGAACGATTGGGGTTCGCACCTGGACACGCTGCTGCCGCTGGGCGCGTTCGACGTAGGTCTTGGCTGGTACATCCCGGACTGCTCGAACCGCAGCTATGAATGGTCGGCGGAGACAACCCGTCGCTGCAATGAGTTCGACTCGACCGTCAGCGTGTATGACGTGGTTATCGGTTTCTACACCCTGCCCGACAGCAAATACGCCGAGGCCCGTTCTTTCGAAGACTTCAAAGGCGCGCGGCTGTGCCGGATGGATGCCTGGTTCACCCACGACCTCGAAGAACAGGGCGTTTTCGAGCCGAACATCACAATGGTCCGCCCGATCAGCGCCGCTGAGTGCCTGGACGCCGTTCTGACCGGTACCGCCGACGTTGCATCCTTCGAGGTTCAGCTGGCGGCGGATGCCATGAGCGAAATGGGCCTGACACCTAAGGATATCGTGGAAAACCCCTTCGTGAACACCATTGCCAGCCAGCGCATCATCGCGCATCGCAGCAACCCGTTCGGCAAACAATACATCGCGATGCTGAACAAGGGCCTGAATGAAATGCGCGAGTCGGGCGAATGGTACGCCATCGTTTCGGACACGCTGCGCGAGCACAACGAAGAGATGAACGCCGCGTCGAACTGATCCCTCGGTTGCGCGAAAATCTTGGGGCCGGTCTTGCGACCGGCCCTCTTTTTTTGTCGGCGCCCGTCACAGGCCATATCGACAAGAAAAACGGCCAGCACCCCAAATGCTGGCCGTTTTCTGAGTGAGTGGTGCAGCCCCGACGGGCCTCACCGGTATTTGTCCGAGGTTGTTTTCAGGATAGCCCCGCGCAGTGCGGCTGAATATTGGGGGAATCCCGTAGAATCTCGGTCAATTCAACCAAAATAATTTGGAATACTCCGCCAGACTGCCGAACTGGCGCGTTTGCCCCGACGCATTTGTCTGCGCAATTGATGGCGTTTACCCACGACGCCGTCGGTCACGCGTCAGGGTCGCAGGCCCGCGCGATGGCGCGGGCCTGTTCGTTTCTCAGCCGATGATGGCGTTCAGCGTGGCGCTGGGGCGCATCACCGCCGCAACCTTGGCCCGGTCGGGGTGATAGTACCCGCCCAGATCCACCGGTTTACCCTGCACGGCAGCCAATTCGGCCAGGATCTGCGGCTCTTTCTCGGCCAGTTCCTTGGCGATCGGTGCAAACGTCGCGGCCAGGTCGGCATCGTCGGACTGCGCGGCCAGGGCCTCGGCCCAATAGCGGGCAAACCAATAGTGGCTGTCGCGGTTGTCCGGCTCGCCAACCTTGCGGCTGGGTGAGCGGTCATGGTCCAAGATACCTTGCGTCGCGGCCTCGGCCGCAGCGCCCAAAACGGCGGCCTTGGCGTTGCCGCGGCTGTCGGCCAGGAAATTCAGCGATTCACCCAGTGCGCAGAATTCGCCCATCGAATCCCAACGCAGGTGGTTTTCCTCGACCAGCTGCTGCACGTGCTTGGGCGCCGAGCCACCTGCACCGGTTTCGAACAGGCCGCCACCGTTCATCAGCTTGACGATCGACAGCATCTTGGCCGAGGTGCCCAGTTCGAGGATCGGGAACAGATCGGTCAGATAATCGCGCAGCACGTTGCCGGTGATTGCGATGCTGTCCTTGCCGGCGGTGATGGTTTCCAGCGTCTTGCGGGTCGCCTCGCGCGGGGCCAGAATCAGGAACTTGTCGGCCACGCCCGCAGCTTCCAGCGCCGGCTTGACGTATTTGATCAGTTCGGCGTCATGGGCGCGGTTCGCATCCAGCCAGAAAATCGCCTCGGAGCCGGTTAGTCGCTGACGATCCATCGCCAGCTGGATCCAGTTCTCGATCGGGGCCTTCTTGGCGGTGCAAGCGCGCCAGATGTCGCCCTGTTCGACCTCATGCGAATGCAGGACCTCGCCATTGGCCAGAACGATGCGGATCGTGCCGTCCGCAGGCGCTTCGAAGGTGGTCGGGTGGCTGCCGTATTCTTCGGCCTTCTGCGCCATCAGGCCCACATTGGCGACCGAACCGGCGGTGGCCGGGTTCAGCGCACCGTTGGCTTTGAAGAAGTTGATGGTCTCGTCATAGACCGGCGCATAGCAGCGGTCGGGGATCACGCAGTTGGTGTCTCCCTTCTTGCCGTTCTCGTCCCAGCCCTTGCCGCCTGCGCGGATCACGGCGGGCATCGAGGCGTCGATGATCACGTCCGACGGCACGTGCAGGTTGGTGATGCCTTTGTCGCTGTCCACCATGTACATCGAGGGACGGTCGGCCTTGACCGCTTCGATCGCGGCCATGATCTCGGCATCGTCCTTGACACGGTTTAGCAAGTCCCCCAGCCCCGAGTTCGGGTTGACGCCCAGCTGTGCCATGCGGTCACCGAATTTCTCGAACACCGGCGCCAGCCACGACTTGACCGCATAGCCAAAGATGATCGGGTCGCTGACCTTCATCATCGTCGCCTTCATGTGCAGCGAGAACATGGTGCCGTCTTTCTTGGTGTCCTCGATCGCGGCATCCAGGAACTCCGACAGCGCCTTGACCGACATGAAGGTAGCATCCGCAACGGTGCCTTCCTCCAGCGTCCAGCCGTCTTTCAGAACGGTCACGCCGCCATCCTTGCCCACGAATTCGATCCGCGCATCACCGGCTTGATCGGCGGTGATGGTGGCCGATTTCTCGTTGCCGTAGAAATCGTTGCCCGGCATCGACGACACCTTTGTTTTGCTGTCGGCCGTCCATTCGCCCATCGAATGCGGATGCTGCTGCGCATAGCGCTTGACCGCCTTGGCGGCGCGGCGGTCGCTGTTGCCCTCGCGCAGAACCGGGTTCACGGCCGAGCCTTTGATCACGTCATAGCGGGCGCGGATCTCTTTCTCAGCGTCGGTCTTGGGATCCTCCGGGTAGTTCGGGATGTCATAGCCCTGCCCCTGCAGTTCCTTGATGGCAGCGACCAGCTGCGGAACCGAGGCTGAAATGTTCGGCAGCTTGATCACGTTGGCCTCGGGGGTTTTCACCAGCTCGCCCAGGGCAGCCAGATCGTCGGGCTGACGCTGTTCTTCGGTCAGGTTTTCGGGGAAGGCCGCGATGATGCGCCCGGCCAGCGAAATGTCCTTGGTGCCGACGCTGACGCCAGCAGCCGACGCGAATTTACGGATGATGGGCAGGAACGAGGCACTGGCCAGCTCCGGCGCTTCGTCTACGATGGTATACAATATGTCGAAGTTCGATTTTTCTGCCATGTTCCCTTACCTTTTTTAAGCCTTTCAGGGGCGTGCGATCCGAGAGTTTTGCCGCGTGCAGCGCAGCGTGCGAGGAGCGTGAATGCTGTTCCGCTCCAGGGTGACTCTGATTTGTCAGGGCTTCCCATAAATCACCCGAGCCGTGGGATCAATCGCATACGAACGCGCATTTTGACCCAGTTTGCGCAAAACCGCGCAAATGCCTGGATTTTGTGCTCGCCGACGATGCCCGACGCCTTTTCCTTGACGCGGACGCTGGCTAAGACGGTCCTCCAACCAAAGATCAAGGAGGCCCCGTTGGACCGCATCGCCCGCACCATCGCCACGGAAATCAATGCCCGGCCGCAACAGGTCGAAGCGGCGGTCAAGCTGCTGGACGAAGGCGCCACCGTGCCCTTCGTGGCGCGCTATCGCAAAGAGGTGACGGGCGGGCTGGACGACGGCCAGCTGCGCACCCTGTCCGACCGGCTGGCCTATCTGCGCGAGCTCGAGGCGCGGCGCGAGACGATCCTGAACTCGATCAAGGATCAGGGCAAGCTGACCGACGATCTGGCCAAATCCATCGCCCAGGCCGAAACCAAGGCGCAGCTGGAAGACATCTACCTGCCCTACAAACCCAAGCGTCGCACCAAGGCGATGATCGCGCGGGAAAACGGGCTGGAGCCGCTGGCCGACGCGATCCTGGCCGACCGCAGCGCCGACCCGGAGGCGCTGGCCCAGGCCTATGTGACCGAGGCCGTGCCCACCACCAAGGATGCGCTGAACGGCGCGCGCGACATCATCACCGAGCGTCTGACCGAAAACGCGGCCCTTCTGGGCGAGCTGCGCACTTTCATGCAGGCCGAGTCGCTGCTGACCTCGAAGGTGATCGAGGGCAAGGAACAGGACGGCGCCAAGTTCAGCGACTATTTCGACCATGCCGAGCCTTGGGCCAAGGTGCCCTCGCACCGGGCGTTGGCGATGCTGCGCGCATCGAAAGAGGGGATCGTGACGCTGGACATCGGCCCCGACCCCGAAACCGGCGCTGCCCGGGCCGAGGCGATCGTGGCAGCCCATCTGCAGACGCGCGGTGACGGGCCGGGCGATGTGTGGCTGCGCAAGGTCGCGGGCTGGACCTGGCGGGTAAAGCTGTCACTGTCGATGATGGTCGAGCTGATGGCCGATCTGCGAAGCCGCGCGCAGGAGGAGGCCATTCAGGTTTTTGCACGCAATCTCAAGGACTTGCTGTTTGCTGCGCCAGCCGGACCCCGCCCGACCCTCGGGCTGGACCCGGGCATCCGCACCGGCGTAAAGGCCGCGGTGGTGGATGCCACGGGCAAGCTGGTGGCGACCGACACGCTGTATCCGTTCCAACCCAAGAACGATCTGCGCGGCGCACAGGCCACCATCCTGAACCTAATCGCCACGCACAAGGTCGAACTGATCGCTATCGGCAACGGCACCGCCAGCCGCGAGACCGAACGGCTGGTGGCCGACACGCTGAAACTGCTGCCCAAAGGGGTGCAGGCCCCCACCAAGGTCGTGGTGTCCGAGGCCGGGGCCTCGGTCTATTCCGCCTCGGAACTGGCGGCGCGCGAGTTTCCCGATCTGGATGTCTCGCTGCGCGGCGCGGTGTCGATCGCCCGCCGCCTGCAGGACCCGCTGGCCGAGCTGGTCAAGATCGAACCCAAAAGCATCGGCGTCGGCCAGTATCAACACGACGTAGATCAACACCGGCTGAGCCAGTCTCTGGAAGCGGTGATCGAGGATGTGGTGAACGCTGTTGGCGTCGATCTGAACACCGCTTCGGCGCCGCTGCTGGCCCATGTCTCGGGCCTGGGCCCCGGTCTGGCCGAAGCCATCGTGGCGCATCGCGACCTCAATGGGGCGTTCCGGTCGCGGCAGGATCTGCTGAAGGTCGCGCGCCTCGGCCCCCGCGCTTTTGAACAGTGCGCGGGCTTCCTCCGCATCCGCGACGGGGACGAGCCGCTGGACGCCTCGGCCGTCCACCCCGAGGCCTACGACGTGGCCCGCCGCATCGTGCAGGCCTGCGGCCGCGACATCCGTCAGATCATGGGCCATGACGGTGCGCTGCGTGGTCTGCGCGCCGAACAGTTCGTGGATGACCGGTTCGGCCTGCCCACGGTGCGCGACATCTTTGCCGAGCTGGAAAAACCCGGTCGCGACCCGCGCCCCAGCTTCGTGACCGCCAGTTTTAAAGAGGGCGTCGAGGAGATCACCGACCTCAAACCCGGCATGGTTCTGGAAGGCACAGTTACCAATGTCGCTGCCTTTGGCGCCTTCGTAGATATCGGTGTGCATCAGGACGGCCTGATACATGTCAGCCAGCTGGCCGACCGCTTCGTCAAGGACCCGCACGAGGTGGTCAAGGCCGGTCAGGTCGTACGCGTCCGTGTGGTCGAAGTTGACGTGCCGCGCAAGCGGATCGGGCTGAGCATGCGCAAGGATGGCGGAGCTTCTGCCCGGCAAGATCGCGCCCCAAAAGGGCATAACGCACGAGGAAAGAATTCAGGCGCTCAGAAATCACAACGCGCAAAAAATACACAAAATGCGCAGCACGGCGCGCTTGGGGATGCTTTGCAAAATGCTCTCAAAAACCGATAACCTCCCTTGCCCTGCCTGAGCATCAGGCGGGCGTTTCCGTCTGGAACGCATCGGGCTCCAACTCTTCCCAAAAAGCAAAGATGGCGTTGGCGTTCAAACCCGACCGCCAGCCGTGCTGCCGGAAGTGTTCGCGGTCCAACTCGTCCGACAGGGTCGACATGAACAGGCGCTTGTCCGCATCCCGCTGGGTTGGGTTTCGCCGCGAAACCAGTTCTTCGACGATGGCCAGTTTGCGGGCCCGTTCGGCACGTTCCGCCGCCCGCGCGGCATAGGCTTGATCCTCGCGCGCCTTCTCTTCTTCTCGCTGCCTGGCCGCGGCCAGCGCCTCGGGACTGGGTGGCGCCGGGGTCTCTTTCGCAGGGGCCTTGTAGTTTTCCTTGAGAGCGGCCGAAAGGTAGCCCACGGTGGATTTCACATCCCCCTGCCCTTTCACATAATCCAGCTTCTGCTGAACGTATTCCTCACCGTGCTCGGAAATCCACTGCCGTGCCAGCCTGTCCGAGACCCCCTGTTTGCGCAGGGTCTTGTAGACGGGAAGATTGCGCACGCCATCGCTGTCGTCGATCTCGAACATCGCTTTCTGGGGGTTGCGCTGGATCAGGAACCTTATGTCAGTGACGCTGCGGCCCTTCTTACGGAACTCTGGCTCGATCAGGATGTCCGAGCTTTTGTTCACCTCAGAAACGGCAGGCTTGATGATCTTGGCGTTCAGATGCTTGAAACTGGTGTAGTAGTCGCTGCCGTCCACCCCCATCAGTTTACGGAATACCTCGAGCGTCCACCAGCCCGTCGAGCCGGTCCGTACGAAGCGATAGCAGTTTTCATACAAGGCCAACCCGTGACCCGAACTGAAATTGCGCTGAATGTGCACGTTGATCAGCGCATAGATCTTGGGATCATACAGCTTTTGCGCCAAAGCCGGGGAATAAGCATATTCGCACACCCCGTTTTTGAGTTTAGCAAAGCTCAGCAACGACGACACGCCCCATTCCTGGCGCCCCTGCTCATCCAACATGTCCCACTCGGCCACGGTTTCGGCCAAAGCGCGAAGGCTGGCACGCAACGTGTCAAAATCGTTCGAATTGTATCCGACCATCATCGCCAGGGTCCGGGCGTCGATCGTGTGGGTCTGTGCAGTGGTCAGCGCGTCATAGGCATTGAGCAGAAGAACATTGGACAGCTTTCGCTGCAACAAAGTGAGCTTGCCGCTGATATGGATCGCGGCAACATTTTTTTTCACCGTTTCCCGTCGCAGCGCGCCCGAGAGGTGATCCATGTCCAATTCTGTATCCGGCATGATTCTGCCTGGCTGCTCGTTTGTCGATTCTGTTGCACGAAAGGTACCCGGCAATCAACCTATTTTGGGTCCCCAAATACGGGATGACTGCCATACCGCAGACAGGTACCTTTCCGAATCGCCCCTTAAGTTATCCACAGCGAAGCCGCTTAGTCACACCGCACCCGGCGTTCGGAAGCCATCCTCACGCTGATTACCAGTACGTTCCGAAGTCTAAACTGCTCGATTTAGTGTCTTACCGGGAATCGGTACCATTCCAACCGGATTCCGGGACCTTACATCCCGTATTTGGGTCCCCTTGATCCTGAGCACTGGTCCATTCCGTCCTGAAAATGGGCACCCAACAACCCCTAGATTATTGTTTTAAATGGCAAAACTGATGGCTAAAGAATCTAAAACCCTTAAAAGAATCAAACTTTTTGTTGCCTGTTTTCTGATTATTTCTTTTGGTTTCGCGACGAAACACCCGGATCATGCCAAATCTTGTGGAAAAATCTGTTTAACAGGATAGCGCAGGAAGAAAATGTTCGGTACATTTTGCGATATACGTCGCAAAGGCGAACATTTATCGAGGCACCGACAGTGAGCAAAACCAACCAACCTTCTCTACCACCTTATTTCAACCTGGACCCGGCCAAGGCGGCGTCAAAGCTGCCTGATCCTATCGGGACATCCCGATTCGCGAAAGCAGCGGCGTTTTGCGCGAAAGGACGCGAAGATCTGGCAAGACGTGGCTATGCTCCGGATGGCGAAAAGCGGCTGCGCCGATTCTCGATCTGGGAAATCACGAAATACCTGATTCCGGTTGCTCCGGCCCATCTGCGCCGTGTGCTCAAGGCCAATCCGGATCTCCCTCAGGGCGAAGGAGAGGCCGGGTCGAAGTGGTTTACGCTCGAAGAAGTCCTGGCGCTGCGCCACTATTTCGCCGCAGAGGGTGTCAGCACCAAGGAGTACCTGCCGTACAGGCCCAAGGGGCTGCCCGCCAAAGTCGTGGCAGTGGCGAATTTCAAGGGCGGCGTTGGAAAAACATCGACTGCGGCACATCTGGCAATGTCGGCCGCCTTGGACGGGTACAAAGTACTCGTGATCGACCTGGACAGCCAGGGGTCGATGACGTCGATCCTCGGCGGTCGCGTCGCCGATGAGTGGCAAACGGTGTTTCCGTTGATCGCCAAGGACTATGCCCGGGCCGTTCAGGAAGAAAACCGCGTGCGCGCGGCGGCCGGTCAACCTGAAATTCCTCTGGACGAAACGCTTCAGGAAGCTCTGACGACCCTGCCCCGAGACGTGATCCAGAAAACGCATTGGCCCAATATCGACCTGATCGGCGCGCAGTTGAATCTGTATTGGGCTGAATTCCAGATCCCGGTCTGGCGCATGGGGCTGCGCAGTTGGCCCTTGTGGGATGGTCTGACAAACTTCCTGCAGGATGAAGGTGTGTTGAACGATTATGACATCGTTTTCCTCGATACGCCTCCTGCACTTGGGTACCTTACGATCAACGCACTGGCTGCGGCGGATATTCTGCTTGTGCCGCTGGGGGCTTCGTTTCTGGAATTTGATTCCACAGGCCGGTTCTTCGACATGCTCTATACGACCTTTGCTAGCATCGAGGACGGTGAAAACGCGGCCCAACGGGCGGCGGGATTGCCCGAGCTCAAATTCGAATGGGATGTTGTCCGCGCGATCATCACGCGGTTCGATGCCAGCCAGCAGACCGACATGGCGAACGTGATCCAAGCCTATTTTGGTGACTTCATGAATGCCTATCGGCAGGATTACACTGCTCTGGTCGGGCAGGCCGGTGAGCAGGTGAACGGGATCTATGAGGCGGACTACCGGGATTTCAACCGAGACACATACGTGCGCGGCCGAGAAACTTTCGACCGGACCTACGCGGAGTTCAAGGAAGTTCTGATCGGCTGCTGGTGGCGCGACGCGCAGATGGGAGGAGAGGCAGATGGCTAAACGCAGAAGACTGACGGCACCGGACGCGGCTGAGTTGGAGCAACTCGAGGCGGGTTTCGCCACGAAACCCTCGATCGGCCCGTTTGAAACCAAATCGGTTGTGCCTCCAATCGCACAAGTCGCGGCCGAAGCCGCCACATTGAATGGAATGGCCGCCGTGACCGATCGCGAAGCTTTGGCCCGCGACCAGGGTGATGCGGCCCGTTGGCGCGATGCGCAGGATGCGGGGCTGGTGGCGCAAAAGCTGCCGATTGACGAGATCGACGCGGACTATATTCGTCGCGACCGGATGGTCGAGGACGAAGAAGCGATGGCCGAGTTGCTGGAGTCGTTGCGAGTCAACGGTTTGCGCACGCCGATCGAGGTGACGCCGACGGCCGACGGCTACGGGCTGATCTCGGGTTATCGGCGCCTGGACGCTTTTCGCCGTCTCGCCAGAACGGATCCTGCATTCGCGCAGATTCCGGCTTTTGTCCGCCAGGCCGGGGCAGGGCAGGGGGCGTATGTCTCGATGGTCGAGGAAAACGAGCTGCGCGCCAATCTCAGCCCCTACGAACGTGGACGCATTGCGGTTCTGGCGGCAGGGCAGGGGGTATTCCCTTCGACCGAAGCCGCAGTGGACGCCTTGTTTGCGGCGGCGTCCAAGGCGAAACGGTCAAAGGTGCGCAGCTTTGCGATGGTACACGAGGCTTTGGGCGACCTGTTGCGGTACCCGGTATCCCTGTCGGAAAAGGCGGGGTTGCGATTGGCTGCAGCCCTGCGGGAGGGCGCTCAAGCCAAACTGCGCGCAGCATTGGCCGGAGCGGACGCGCCCGATGCCAAGAGCGAGTGGGCTTTGATCGAGGCTGCGCTGAAAGAGGCTCCCGAGCCGTCGCGTGAAAAGGCTCGAGGCGGACGTCCAAAGCAGGTTCAACGCATTCCGCCGCAGCCGTTGCCCGGAGGAGGCGACATCCGTGCCGAAGTCGCGGCGGGTGAATTACGAATCCGCCTGCGGCGGCGAGATTTGTCGGCCGAAGACGCCCAGGACCTTCTGGATGCGATCGCCGCACATCTAGGCTAGTTTCGCGACGAAACACCTGCTTGGCCGGTCGAAACAGGATGGGCCGGGCAGATCCCGTAAATGGGTACTTTAAGCAAAAATGCGTAAATCGTGCCTTGCGCGCATTTTGGTCAAATAATGCGCGTTATTTTGACTGCGTCTTTGTTTGCCAGTGCTTTTAGGTTCGGTCCTGTTTTCTAGCCGGCGGCACGTCTTGAGGCTCTGTCTTTTGGACGGTGGTTAAGCATCGTTGAAATTGGACGTGAGTTTGGCCCGCCAGTCCGGCGAATTGCTGAAAGGTGTGGAGCGTCCTGAGACCTGTTCGCCAATGCAGGGCTGATGAACGAGTTGAAGGTCAAGCTCTTGGAGCGGATGCCGGGGGCGAAGTTGGCGATGTACATTGGCTACGAGGAAGGCAACGACGCCTCGGCCGGGCAGGCCAGTCGCTGGAATGGCAGGTCGACCAAGTTGGCGAAGGGCTGGAAGACAGGTCGCTGACCGATACCGATGGCGAAAAGGTTATGCATGCGCTGGCCGACCTGACCATCGCTATGCAACGGGACATTCTGCAAGAGGTCGGCCTGACTGGACAGGCCGATGCACTCGGCGCCATCCGGCGAAACTCAAGGCGGATGGAACCGCTCGACGATCTCGATTCCATCTAGCGACAGTTTCTTCCGAACCACTGATTGGCGCGCTAATTTTGGCGGCCTGTGCCCCGGCGCGGCCAAACGGCTGGCGCCGCTTTCCGTCAAAACTGTCAAGAACGGCCTTTTTAATGTACCATGCGGTTAATCCGCGTTTAGTTCATTTCATTTTCTCATTTCCGGAAGGACCGGAACCATGCCTTGGAAAACCCCCAAATGGCCCAACGTCCCTTACAGCCAACCTAACTGGCCCGAAACATGGTTGCGGTTCGAACAGGAATACTCGAACGCCCATCAGCCATCGCGTTTGGTATCTCATCCCGGTGTCCCTTATGTTGCGACGCAAACCTTGAATTCTCGTCCCACGGAAGCAGAGTTGGGACAGGTGGGGTTGGACTACCTGAAGAAGCTCCACGATTTCCTGTTGGCTCGGGGGCACACGCCGGTCTATTTGAAATACGCCGTGGACAGCCTGTCTGGCAAATTCGTTAATGCCTTCAAGTGGTTGCCGTTGTGGCCCAAATTCGGAACGCCCATTGGTTCTTCGCCCGTGCCGCGTCTGGCTTCGTGGAACCTGTCGCGGGCTGCGGATCACGATGTACCGGCATCGGTCATCATGGTCGCGGCCGAAGTCTATGGCGGTGACAACCAGATTTCCCCGCAAGCCGGGATCCGCGTCCCTATGACCGTCGAGGCCGACGGAAACACCTATACCGTGCGGATCCGGTCAGCGACGGTCGAGTTTCCGGCAGGAGAAGATGCCTTTTTGACCGACCTTGCCGCGCGGGCCGGTCCTTCTTCCGGGCCCGGCATGCTTCTCGCGGTGTCCGCGGCTTTGGAGCGGTTGTACAAGGGCGATGACGTCGCGTCTGAGATCGCCAACAAGGCCGGGGTTACGCAAGAGTCGGTGACAATCAACGACATCCAGTTCCACCCGCAGGACCTCAAGAACTGGCGGAGCTCACCCTGGGAGTTCACTATTCAGGCGACGGCGCACAATGCCAATCCGACCCGCGTCCCAAGCCCGTTGGGGTATGCGGTGTACGGCATTTTTCGCTTCGACAGGATCGGAGAGCCGACGCCCGGCGGCGTGGCCAAACAATCCGACCCGGTTCTGGTCTCTGTCGAGCGGACGCCGCTGGTGACCCATGCTGCCCCGCAAGGCAACGCGTTCGTATTCGCCCAGACCCCTCCGGGCTGGGCCGCGCCTGACGGTGAGGCGTATGATTGGTCAGAGCGCAGACCAACCCGTGATGACGGTGTTCTGGACAGGTTCCGCAGCTTGTTCCAACTGGATCCATCAGCGCATGTTGACCTAAAAAGCGACGGTTTTCGCGTTTGCGTC